>JANMIF010000453.1:0-11169 GCA_031375695.1 Planctomyces sp. | reverse complement strand
GCTCCGCGTGATGAGCCAATTGCTCTGCTGACGTTGATTGGAGCGTCCAGTTCGTGACGCGGAGCGATGACGGCTACGTTGATTCGGCCTGAGTCGCCGAGCGACTGAGCTACGTTGCGCAGCCGTTTTTCGACCGCCATTCGATCCAACGGAAACGGAAACCGCGATTCGACGATTCGGCCGAGCCACAAATTCACGTCAGTCACGGCCAGCGGCCCGCCTCGGCCGTAACACGCTGGGCCGGGATCGGCTCCTGCGCTCTGTGGGCCAACGATCAGCTTGACGCCATCAAACTCGCAAACACTGCCACCGCCGGCTGCGACCGTTTCGATCGCCAACATCGGCGCAACGATCCGGACGCCAGCTTTCGTCGTCTCGAATTCGTATTCGTACTGTCCGTCGAAACGCGCGACGTCGGTGCTTGTTCCACCCATGTCGAAGCCGATCGACTTGTCGAATCCCGCAAGCTGTGCGACTCGCGAAAACCCGATCACGCCGCCAGCCGGCCCAGACAGAATGCTGTCTTTGCCGACGAACCGATCGGCATCGATCAGGCCGCCAGAGCTAGTCATGAGGCGGAGCATTGGCGAGGTGGTCACGGATCGTCCCAACTGCTCGCGCAACCGCGCGACGTAATCGCGCAGGATCGGATTCAGGTACGCATCCATGACCGTCGTATCGCCACGGCTGACGATTTTGATCAGCGGAGCGAGGCGGCTCGATACGCTGATCTCGGTAAAGCCAACTTCGCGAGCGATCCCTTCGACAAGTTGTTCGTGAGCGGGATTCGCAAACGAATGTAGCAGGCAGATGGCCAGAGACGGAGCAGGCGAGCCGGAGCTAGTTTGTCCCGACGAATAGTTGTTGGCTAATTCCTGCAACTGTCGCCGCACGGCCGCTTCGTCTGGCTCCTGCAGCACACTCCCGCCGGCGGCAACCCGTTCGTCGATCTCGATGGCATCGGCGAACAGCGGTTTGGGTTTGACGATGTTGAGGTCGAACAGACGCGGCCGGTCTTGATTCGCGATCCGCAAAACATCTGCGAAACCTTTCGTGGTGACGAAAATCGTCCTCGCCCCTCGCCGAGTCAGCAGTGCGTTCGTGCCGCGAGTCGTTCCCAGTCGGACATCGACCGTCGGAATCGGTTGATCACGCCGCAAGCCGAGCGCTGTGCGGATCGCGAGGATGGGAGCTTCTTCGTTGGCTGTCAGTTCGTAGCGTGTGCCGATGTCGATGTATGGCGGTAACAGCGTGTCGGTTTCGAGCACTCCCAGCCGCCGATGAAACTTCGCAACGGTCGCGGTCAGTAACGTCTGACCCTGATCGTCGAAGAATCGAATCTGGTAGCCGAGCCAGAACTCATCGGCATCCTGCTCACGCAGCGGATCGGCAAAGCGATTCGTCCCTTGCCGCTCGGCAACCTGGCCTTTCGTCACACCGCTGCTGAGCACTTTAATCGGCCGCAGTTCGCCAGTCGGAGACCGAGCAATGCAGTCGGTAAACGTACCGCCGACGTCGATCCAAAATTGCATCAATGTCACGATGATCGTCCTTTCGGAGTCTCGGAGATCGACGGCATCAGACCGCGTAGATTGTTCTCGATATTTTCGCACAGCGATTGCAGTGGTAGATCGTTATCGTCGGTGCCGAACGGGTCTTCGATCTCGACTCCGATCTCCTCAACGCCGAGCATGACATACGCGATCAACAGCGTGGCGGGAACGGTGGCCCAGCCGAATTCGCGGACCAACGCCAGCGGCAACGTCACCAGATAAACGACCAACGCTCGCCGCAGGTGAACCATGTACGCGAAGGGCAGGGGGGTGTTGTGAATCCGCTCGCATGCGCCGAGCGAATCAATCAGCCGGCCGATCGGGGCGTCGAGCAGCGATTGCTGAATGTCACTGATCAAGCCACGTTGCCGAGCGGTTTCGATTTGTTCGGTCAGGCGACGTCCCACAGCCAACGGAATGTGTTCCGCCTGTTCTGTCTGTTTGACTTCAACTTCCGGAAGTCCATTAGTGGCGCAACCGATGTCCTTATCGCCCAGCAGTCGGCATCGCACCGACCACGGAAACACGATCGCCCAACGCAGCAGGAGCCGAACCAGCTCGGCATCTTCTTGCAGCCAACTCGTCGCCAATCGGCCGAGGTTGCGGCTATCGTTGACGATGCCGCCCCACAATTTGCGACCTTCCCAAAACCGGTCGTAACTGGAATTCGTCCGAAACACGAGCAGCAGACCAAGCGCGAACCCAATCAGCGTATGTCCGTGCAGCGGGATTTCGAGCGGGTAATCGCGTGCGAATTGATTGAGAAGTGTTGGAGCAATCACGGTCACCGTGCCGGCCGGCCCCGGTTTCAGCCAATGCTTCATCTGTCCCATATCGTGCCAGAACACCACCGCTGCCCCCCACAGCACGCAGATCAGCACACGCGAGAAAATCTCACGGACCATCGAGCCTTTGATGTCGAAGAAGTGGCTGCGCCAGTGATGCGGGTCGTATTGGATCATGGGGCCGTCGAGTTGCCGATGGTGAAATTCGGTGGAAAGAACGAGTTTGTCGAACGTAACGGCACGTTGTATTTCGGCAACGTGCTTGCGCCGAGCCAACCGCGCGGTTGTGCGGTCATGATGCGTTTTGGCAACACGACACTCACCTGCTTCGTTGCCGGGCTGCATCAATTGAACGCGTGCTGGCGGCCCGCACGGCCGGTTGGCTCTCCGAATGTCGTTGGCAGATTCGACAATTGTCAAACTCAGCGGCTGTGATTTGACCCGTCGCAGTTGCGACCTAGGTTTGATGGAACGGTCGAATCACGACAGAACCAAGGCCAGCCACAACTCACAGTTTCCCAGAGGTTGACATCATGAAACTCAAGCTTTTCAAGTCGCAGAATTCGCCTCGGCGCGGCACCATCATCGTGCTGTCGGCCGTTTTGCTCGTGGTCCTCTTGGGGTTCGTCGCCCTGACCGTGGACGTGGGGTTTATTCAAATGACTCGCACGCAATTGCAATCGGCTGCCGACGCCGGGGCATTGGCCGGGGCCACTGAACTCAGTGGCAGTGCCGATGCGGCGACAGTTCGCACGAACGTCAAGAACGCGGTCGTGGCCACGGGTTTGTTGCATCGCAACGGCGACCAAAACGCTCTCACCATCAATCCGAACACCGACATCACGTTCGGAAAGATCTATTATCCCCCTGGATCATCAACCTATTCGATTCTTTGGGGTGATGCTCAATCCCCGTACAGCGTCGTCAAAGTCCGCGCTCAGCGATCCGCAGGTAGTGGCGGCGACAATCGTCTGCCGTTGTTCATCGCCCCTGTCATCGGTAACTCGAAAGCCGAAGTCTGGGCGGAAGCCATCGCCACGTTCCAGCCACGCGACATCATGGTGGTGCTCGACTTCTCCGGCTCAATGAACGACGACAGTTGCTTTGGCCGCATCGGCACCCTCGGCCGAACCTACATTGAAAACAACCTGCAAACGATGTGGACCCAACTTGGCTCGCCGATCTACGGCAATCTGACCTTCACGCCAAAGTACGCAACATTGATAGGCCGGACAGCGTCCGGAACGATTCCGCATGTTCAAGTCACCTACAAACGGACGTCTGTTTCGGTGACTTCCACGCTGGCAATGACTCAAGTCCGATTTGAGTATTCGGACGGCAGCACGCAAAATCTTGCCGCCTCGGGCACGTCAGGGAGTTTCAGCGCCTCGTCCGGCAAGACAATCAGCAAGTGCTGGGTCAAGGCGGGAACGAATGCCAGCCTGTCGTCGGGCAATTACGGCGAACAGTTTTCGTTCACCTCCGCCAATATCAAGACAGCCCTCGGACTAAACGGAGCCTATCCGTATCCCGGTGGCAGTTGGGATGACTACATTTCGCAAGTACAAAGCTCCAGCGGCCAGATCAAGGATGCTGGATATCGCGACATGTACGGCTACATGACCTGGATCAACTACCTGCAGTATTTCCAGTATGGCTACGACGACACGCCCGACTTGTGGAAGACCAGTGAGCAGCCGGTCGGTGTGTTGAAGGACTCCGTGGACGTGTTCGTCGACTACATTAAGTCCGTCGAAGCCAATGACAAGATCGGCTTGTCGATCTACACCCACACAAATTCCGCTGGAGCGATTCTAGAGCACGCGCTGAGCACCAATCTCGACCAGATCAAAACCACGACTCGGCAACGGCAGGCCGGGCACTACAAATCGGGCACGAACATCTCGGCCGGGATGAAAACCGCTCGCCTGGAAATGACCGCGAATGCTCGCCCGAACGCCTTCAAGATGATGGTCCTGATGACCGACGGGTTGCCCAACGAACCTGGCACGGATTCTCAGGCTGCGGCTGCGGTTATCACCGAAGCCAATGCTGCTGCTGCCGCCAAGATCAAAATCCTAACGGTTTGCGTCGGAGCCGGAGCCGACACGTCGCTGCTGACCCAAGTCGCGACGATCACTGGTGGCACCAGCTATGTGGTCCCGGGCGGATCGAGTATCGACACCGTCCGCACGCAACTTCAAGACGTCTTCCGCCAAATCGCCGCGAGCCGACCACTCAAACTGATCAGCGGAAACTAATTGCCAATCACTCGCCACGGATTCGCCTGGGCTTGAAGCCCGGCTCTGCAAAGAGCCGGGCTTTTTTCGTTTTTCGAGATCTGAGTGAGATGGCTTTTTCGACAATCTGGTCAGAGTGTGGACCAGTCGGCACAATCTCCGTCTGTCAATTCTCTCTGATTCTCGTCAACCCACTGGAGGTGTTTGTGATGAACGACAAATTGCCTGATTCCGTTTCGCGTCGACGGTGGTTGGGTGCGATCGGCACAGCGAGTGGACTGGCCGTTTTGAATCACGCGGTCGCGCAGGAAAACAATCCCGCCGCGCAAGTTGCCGATTCCGCTTCGAACATTCACATCACCGGGATGAAAACGCATCGCGTGCAGAGCAAGGTCTATCTTGAGGTATCGACCAGCGCGAAGATCACCGGTTGGGGCGAGGTCAGCGCGCTCGTGCCGACCGCGGCCGAGGAACTCTGCAAATCGTTGTTCGAATTGCTTGACGGCGAGAACCCGACGCGGATCGAGCACCTTTGGCAGAAGCTGTATCGAGCTCATCGTGACATTCGTGGCGGGCCGTTCATGTGTCACACTCTGGCCGGGATTGACATGGCGCTCTGGGACATCACCGGCAAGCTGTGGGGTGTGCCGGTCTATCGGCTGCTCGGCGGGCCGTGTCGCGACAAAATTCGCGTCTATCCGACCTCGAAGTCGCACAAGGTTCCGCCGCACGGCATCTACGGCCATTCGGGGAATCCGAACGAAATCGAACGCATGGTCAACGCGATCAAACAAACCCGCGAACGAGTCGGCCCCGACGGAACCGTGATGTTTGACGCTCACTGTGCCGTGCCGCCGGCCACACTGATTCAACTGGCGTCCGCCGTCAAAGCGTACGAGGTGCTGTTCTTTGAAGAGGTCGCCATCCCCGGCAACATCGAAGTCTTCAAACGGCTGAAAGAACAAATCTCGATCCCGATGGCGACCGGCGAGCGCGACCACACGATCTGGGAATTCATCCCGTATCTGCACGAGCGATGCATCGACATTCTGCAACCCGATGTCGCTCATTGCGGCGGCATCACGCAGATGCGGAAGATCGCAATCCTCGCCGAGGCGTATCACGTTCCGCTCGCTCCGCACTGCACGACCTCGCCGCTCGGTGCGACCGCCAGCCTCAGCGTCGGAGCGTCAATCCCGTTTCTGCTGATCCACGAGACTGCCCCCGGTGCGTTGCAATGGGGCGAACAATTCATGAACCGCCCCTGGGCCGTGGACGACAAGACAGGCTATGCCACATTGCCCGAAGGCCCCGGACTTGGCGTGAATCTCGACATCGAAAAGCTAACCAAGATCGCAGCCGATCCAAAATACAAATGGTCGTGGCCAAAAATCACGCTGCCCGATGGCACGGTGGCCGACTATTGAGCCATTCCGTCTCACCGTTGATTGCAGCTAGACTGCTTACGCTACTTCGGTGGCATTTCGTCTCGACGTCTGTGTCAACAACAAAGGATTGCTTGCATGATGATGGAGTTTCATTTCCGACGGCGAGTTTGCGTGGCGTTGATGTTGGTTGTGGCCCTGGCGGCCGGGGTGTTGACACCGCTTCCCGCCAAAGCGGCCGATGACGGCCAGCGCGGGTTCGTGGACAAGGTGTTTAAGGATGATGCGGGAGAGCATCGGTATGTGGTGTTCGTTCCGATTGGATATTCGTCGTCGCAGCCCGCGCCAGTCGTTTTTTTCTTGCATGGATCTGGCTAGCGAGCCACGGTTGGGAAATCTCATCAGAACAACGGACAGGGTTAGATTTTCAAAGCCCGCGAAGCGACCATTCCGGCGATCGTGGTTTTTCCGCAGTGTGAGAATACTCGCAGCCGGGTGCTCGAAGGTTGGAGGTCGGGATCGACGGACGCGAACCGCGCACTGAAGATCTTGGAGATAGTCGAGAAGGACTACAAAACGGACCCGAAACGGCGAGTGCTCAGCGGCTGGTCGATGGGTGGGTATGGGGCGTGGAGTCTCGCGGCGGCAGAACCGGATCGTTGGAGCTCGCTTGTGCCGCTGGCCGGAGGCGGCCAGGTTGAATGGGCGGAGAAATTGAAAGCGTTGCCGATCTGGGCGTGGCACGGTGATGCCGACGGCGCGGTGAATTCGACTCGTTCGCGCGAGATGATTGACGCCATCAAAGCGGCGGGGGGGACGCCTCGCTACACACCGATTCCTGGCGGCGATCACGACTCGTGGAAAGTCGCTTTTAGCGATGATCGCTTGATCGCCTGGATGCTGAATCCCAGCGGCGTCGACCCCGACAAGTTGCCCGCTCCGACAACGAAACTGCTTCCCAAGCAAGTCGTCGCGGACCCGTTTGTGGCGGCGCTCGAAATGCCAAACGCTGTATATGCTCGAATTGGAAATCAAGCCCTCGAAGCGGCCGCTTATGCCGCACCGAAAACGATTCCGGCCAATCTGCTCTCCGGCGGCATTCGCGACATCTTCGATTCCACAAATGTCGACGGTTACGGCTTCCAGATTCAGTTCACAGGCATTTCCTATTCGAGCCAACTCAAACAGCTTCGCGTGAAGGCGTACACGAAGGACCGAATCAACGTTCAGATCGGTCTGGAGAATGCCTCGCTGAATATCGGCGCGACCTATGTCACCGGCGAGGATCATTCCGCAACGGCGGGGCCGATCCAAATTGGAATCGGACACAGACGTCCCGTGTGGTTGAGCGTTGATTTGCAGCCGTATGTCGAGAACCGCCGCATTCGCTTGCGACAAGTGGGAGCACGGTTCGATATCCCGAACGACAATTGGTACGTCACTTCTCCGGCGGGCGTGTCGGTTTCTGGTTGGGGGATGAAACGCGAAGCGGTCTCCGGCGGACTCGTGCGCGGGCTGTACGGCAGCAAAAATCGCATTGAATCGGAAGTGTTGTCGATCGTCCCGAATCTGATCGAGACGCTGGAAAAGAAGCTGGCGGAATACAGCGAAACGGGCGAATTAGCCGGCAACTTCTGGCCGATCCCGGTCTATAAGCCGCGTCTCAAATTCTTTCCGCAGACGATCGCGGCCGACGAGAACGGACTTCTGTTGACGCTCGGCGCTACCGTGGCCGCTTTCGATCCGAAGAACGCTCCGAAGCAACCCAAAGTCGTCGATCTGAAGGCCCCGCTCCCCGATTTGTCGAAAGTCACCGCGCTGCAGATCGGTATTTCCCCCGGATCGCTGGACCCGATCTCCGAGATCTTCGCGGACGCCAAAGTCGGGAACATTCACGTTCTCGATATCCCCGAAGACACGTTTTCTAAATTCGCCGACAAGACTTTGTTGACCGAATTCATCCCGGAATTAAAACGGCATCCAAACGCGTCGCTCGATCCAATTTTGACCTTGTCCAGCGGCATCCGTGTGACCGATGCCGCCGCCATCGATAAGGAGTCACCGCCACAATTCGAACTGGCTGTCTCGAAGATCACGATCGCGACCTCGCTGAAGCTCGACCCCAATTCCGACCAGCTAACACCGTTCGCGGAGTACGACATCGAACTCAAACAAAAGGCTCAGGTGGAATTCCTCAAACCGACTTATGTTCACCGAACGTTCAAATTGACATGGCATGGCGACCCGGAAGTCAAAGTGACGTGCCGCTTCGCCGACGGCTATTTGGCGGAAGACAAAATGATCAACTCGGAGGCTATCACGACGTTGCTAGTCGAAAGCTGGAAAGCTTGGACCGCACTCAGCCCGACTGTCACCAGCCGTATTCCCGATATCGACTTCGGCCTGACCAAACTCCGCATGGCCAACGCCGGTTGGAACTCACCCCATTTGTTTGCGTCGTTCACGGTCCCGATCATGAAGCTGAGCAACACCAGCGAAGAGGTTTTCACCTACGAGACGAAAGGCCCGTACTCGGACTGGGGCGGTCCGTACAAAATCGAACCGGGCAAATCCCACGAGTTCGAAATCCCGTACCCGCTGACCTACCGCCGCTCCGGAGAAATCTACACTCTCGCCCCCGGCTCACACTCCGAATTCCGAGTCCCGACTAAAGGGGGCTCACCGCGATTATTCCAGGCCCGTGATTGATTGCCCTCGCGTGACGGAGTCGGTGGCGGCGAACGCATCTTCGAATTGGCCAGCGACGCCACCGTGCTGCTCGACGACGGAAAAGGCCGCCGCCTGTCGATCAAAGAAGGCAAACCGACCAACGTCCCCGTCGGAGCCGCCGCCAACGTGCGTCTCTCCGCCGATCAACGCTTCGCCACGCTGCTACGAGTCGAAGGCCCCAGCATGCCAGCCCTGATCAAAGCGGTGGACTCGGCCAACGGAACCATCACCGTCGCCACTCGCGTCGGTCGCGGCGAAAACCCGGAAGAGAAAACGCTCCCCGTCGCCAAGGACGCTCGCATCGTGCTCGACGGCAACGAGAGCAAGCTCGCGGACATCAAAGTCTTCGAAAACGGCCCGTTCGCAATGCTGCGACTCTCGCTGGATCATCAGTCGGTGCAAGGCATTCAAACCGGACCGGGCCAATAGCCGCTGCGAAACGCCGTTATCGCAGCGGCACCAGTTCTTCTTCGCGAGTCAGCATTGCCGCATAGGTGATCGCTGCCCGAACGTCATCGAGAATCAGCGTCGGATATTCCGCGACGATTTCGTGGGGTGAGAGTCCGTCGGCCAGATTGTCCAAGATCACCGACACCATGATCCGCGTGCCTCGCACACACGGCTTGCCGTGACAAACCTGCGGATCACTGACGATTCGCTGTTCCCAATTCGACATGCTCACGCTCCTATGAACAACCCTGTTGTCCGATCGAGCTTCACTTTGAAATCTCGATGAGGATTTTTTTCAAGTCCCCCTCGATGGCATTCAATAGATTCGCCTGAACCAAGACAAAACGACCTGGGTCAATCGTTTCGGGTGTTCCGGTTCCTGCGTACCGCGCGAACGCAATCCCAGTCTTCTTGAGCTTCGACCTAACTTTTCCCCGATCACCGTGATCTACGTCATGTCGCAGATACGTCCTTAGGTCGTTGACGTCGACAAACGAAGTCGGCAATGGAACTGTCAGACGTTGGCCCGGCGCTTCGCGAAACAAGAAATAAAGTTGATCAATCAGGTTGCGATAGTCCTCAAGGTCTTTGGCGGGTTTGGCTATTCTCAATTGCGCGTGAGCTGTCTTGTTGGTTGCCTTAAAAAGGTCTTCTCCGTGCTTTGAAGAATAGGTCTTGTTGATCACATTGATCAGGCCGACGATTGACTCACCAATCTCTTTGACTCGACCCGATGTGCCGCTTTTTGCAATTACCGTTGGATCAAATAACGCAGCGATGCCAGGGGCTTTCGCGAACAGTTTTCGGATTAGAACCTCATGTCGTGTTCTGGCCCCCGTTTTGACGTTGGCGTTTACTGACCGTTGAAAAACAAGAAAGTCCGAATCCGTCGCGGCATTGCCGAGTTCTATTTGGCGTCCCAGTTCTTGACCGAACCAATCGAAGAAATCGCCCAATTCTTTCTCGTACCCGGCGGCGTGCTTAGTGGAAACTAAACTGCAAACAATAGTGATCAGCGATTGAACGACAGTTCGGCTTCTAAGTTGAGGGCTTGGTTTCGAAAATGCTGGATCAAGAAAATCCAGTGCGGCCTTCATCCGTTTCGCAGTTGCGGAAGTTGGCGAGAACTCGCGATTGGCATCGAAGACCTTCTTCAAATCATCGAACCTCAGCCCCACGTCTAGCCCCTCAATCTCAATCGCAGCTACCTTCGCAAGAATGTCGAAATGCGCGTACCGAGTGTTGGGGATGCTGATTTTGGCCTTGAAGAACCCATGCTGAGCGAGCTTCCGACAAAAGTCTCGAAGTTTGCTATGTACAGAGTTGAGTTTCTCGCTGCTTGTCAGTGGTAATCCTTGCTGAAGTCGCTGAAAAAACATTTTCAGTTCTTCTTCGTCGGCATCTTCTATCGCATCAAATTCGATCTCAAAGTCGTCGAACGCATCGCCGAACTTGACTGGCAGTTCTCGGTACGTTGCGCCGCGAAAAACCTTCTGACTTTCGGCGCTCAACTTCAGTTCGTTGTCGAAGAACTCGTAAATCGACTGAAGGCGTTGTTGTCCATCAACGACTTCGTACTCATCTTCAGCGACCTTCGTGAAATAGAACTTTGGCAACTTCCAGCCGCGAAGAATGGAGTCGATCAATTGCTGTTTTTTTGCCTGATCCCATACTTCTTCTCGCTGCCAGTCTGGAATCTCGTAACGGTCACGTCGTTTATAGATCTTGTCGATCGCACGCTTTCCGGCGGTCATCTTCATTCCATCAGCCCCTTTCTCGGTCGCAATCCTGTGATGTGTTCAAGACACCGTCCCTAATACTGGATCGCAACTCATTCCGTCTTGGCCTCTTTCAAACGGGCCTCGTAGATTTTAGCGGCTTCGTCGTAGGCGGCTTTGGCGGCTTCGCGTTCGGGTTCGCGGATTTGGTTTTTCTTGGCGTTCCAGCAGACTTCGACGGCTTGTTTGCACCAGTCGATGCTTTTCTTGCTGGCTCGGACCGGTTGGCCGCCGACTTCGACCCAGAT
>JANMIF010000398.1:0-3845 GCA_031375695.1 Planctomyces sp. | reverse complement strand
GCATCGCCGAGCACAGGCCGGCCGACGCCGAGATGATCCCAATGCGCGGTAAAGACGATCGCCTCGGATTTCAACGTCGCATCGCTCCCTTCCACCAGGCCGACGACGTTGTGACTGACGAAGTTCTCGATTCGGGTCGGGAGGTTGCCTTTCAAGTTCACACCGAGCGAAGAGGGCTTGAACCCCTTGGTGTCCGCCTCCTTTAAAGCATCATCCACGGTGCGGCCCGACAGCCCCAGGAGCTTTTCACCCGCTGTCCGAGAGAGCCAGCCCGCGAAAGCCAGCACGGGTTGACCGGGGTTCCGCTTGAGCTGCGCACTTTCCAGTCGCCGCACGACCGAGTACGGATAACCCGCAGTCTCACTCGTATGAATGATGAAGCAGGCCCTCGCTCCGCGCCGGGCAGCCTCCTCGAATTTGTAGGTCCAACGTCCGTAATACGTCAGCGCCGTGCCTCCGAAGAATTTGGGATCGCTCGACGGTGGCTCATTCGTGAAGAGGACGACGATCTTCCCCGTCACATCGACGCCCTGATAATCGTCCCATCCGAATTCCGGCGCGGTGATGCCGTGTCCGACGAAGACCGCCTCGGCGTCGAACTCCTCGGAGCCTGCTTGCGTCTGACTCACACCCGCGAAGCCCTCCTCGCAAGGGATGTCGAGCGTGGTTCCGGCCTGCACTGCTTGGAGCGTGGACTTCGGGCTGGTGATGACACGCACGAGCGGCACCGGTTGGAAGTACGAGTCACGCTCGCCGATCGGCTTCAAGCCCGCCTTTTCGAACTCGTCCGCGAGATATTCCGTCGTGAGCACCTCGCCGTTGGTCCCCGGTTCGCGACCTTCCAGCCTGTCGCTCGCCAGATGGGCGACCGCAGCCTTGATCCGTTCCGCGGAAATCTCTCCCGCCCAAGATGCCGGAATAAAGGACAAGGCAAAGACCAGCGGAAGAAATCGGTACGCCATGGGAAGTTCCTCATCGAGAGTTCAAGAAGGCGAGCCAGCGTCTTGTATTCACTCAGGGGAAGGCAAGACAGACAAGTGTCACGAACTGGCATCAGATAGATGCACTGGCGACCAAGGGACCGACACCGCAGGTCGCTGCGTGCGAGTCGATCCTCCACGCCTGCTCGTGACGATCACCGCTCGTTTCATGTACCGTGTCGTGGATGGATCGACTGAAGGTCGAGATCAGGTGGGATAGCTGTCGACTCGGATTCGAAAGTAGAAACGATTATGAACAAACTGCTCAACATCCGCGTGCTTGTCACTGGTGGGGCATCGGGCATCGGATTGGTGATTGCACGGCAATTATTTGATGCCGGAGCGCGTGTGCATGTCTGCGATGTTTCATCCGATGCCTTGCAGCGAGCCGGTGCCGAACTACCTGGTGTCACCGACACTCTGGCCGACGTCGCATCCGAGTCCGATGTCGAGCGGCTGTTTGCCGACGTGAAAACGCAACTTGGCGGGCTCGATGTGCTGGTGAACAACGCGGGGATCGCCGGGCCAACGTCTCCTGTCGAAGAGACGTCACTCCACGACTGGCAACGCACGCTTGAGGTGAATCTGACCGGGACGTTTCTTTGTACGCGACGAGCCGTTCCCTTGTTGAAGGAATCCGGCGGCGGAGCGATTATCAACATCGCGAGCTGTGCCGCACGTCTTGGCTTCCCCAATCGCTCGCCCTACTCGGCGTCAAAATGGGGCCTCATTGGGCTTACCGAAACCTGGGCGATGGAATTGGGACCAGCCGGAATCCGCGTCAATGCCGTTTTGCCAGGCATCGTCGCCGGCGAACGACAGGATCGCGTCCTCCAGTCGCGAGCGGCTCTTGAAGGAATCGCTGTTGAAGATGCACGAAGACAGCGAACACAAGCCGTTTCGCTTCGCAGCATGGTCAGCGCCGAAGACGTCGCGGAGTCGGTCGTATTCCTCTGCTCATCCGCCGGACGCATGATTTCTGGGCAATCACTTAGCGTTTGTGGCAATGTGGAAACATTGAGGTAAAGATCGCGCGTCAAAGACGTGACCAGAATTCGCTTCAATACCAGAACGCAACGCCAGAAAGCGGTTTGGATCGTTAGACTTTATCTGAATCCGGACACAATCGTTTGCGTTTCGTGCTTGTCAAAACGCGGTTCTTGCGACCGAGAAGTGGTTCGCCTAGCCTGCCAAGCTCACACCAACCAATCACAAGACTGACAGCAAGCAGTCTCATTCTTTTTCTCCAAAAGGATTTCGACAAATGCAAACGCCTCGACAGACATCGCGTCGTCAGTTCCTGCAAGGCATCGCCGCTGCAGGAGCCGCCAGTATTCTGCTTCCGACGTCCAATCGGGCTTTCGGATTTGAGTCGGCGAGCGAGCGTCCGGTCTTTGCGACCATTGGTTTGCGCAATCAAGGTTGGGCGATCACCAGCAAGTCGTTCGGCTTCGCCGATTTTGCGGCGTTGGCCGATGTCGATGCCAACGTGTTGGCGGAGAACGTCGCCAAGGTGGAGAAACAGCAGAGCAAGAAGCCCGAAGCCTACAAGGACTACCGCAAGATTCTGGATCGGAAAGACATCGACGCGGTGATGATCGCCACGCCCGACCACTGGCACACGAAGATCGCCGTCGAAGCGATGCTCGCGGGCAAAGACGTGTACTGTGAAAAGCCGCTCACGCTGACGATCGCTGAAGGGAAGCTGATTGAGAAGATCGTCAAGCAGACTGGCCGGGTCTTTCAGGTCGGCACGATGCAGCGAACCGAGAGCGACCTGCGCTTCCTGAAGGCGATCGCTCTCATCCGAGACGGCCGCATCGGCACGGTGAAGAAAGTGACGTGCGGCATCGATCGCATGGAGTCGTCGCCGGTGATTCCGGAGATCGCAGCGCCCGAATCGATCGACTGGGATTTCTGGCTCGGCCCGGCGCCCAAGGTTCCGTATCGCGCTTTGCCGGAATTGCGAAAAGGTTACGGCGGCGGCGTGCCGCTCTACAGCAATTGCCACTATTCGTTCCGCAACTGGCACGAGTACTCCGGCGGAAAGCTCACCGACTGGGGAGCGCATCACGTCGACATTGCCTGCTGGGCGCTCGGTGCCACCGAAACGGGGCCAAGCAAAATCACCCCTGGCGAGTACAAGTTGCCGGTCGAGTACAAAGACGGCCATCCCACAGTCGCCGATCAGTACAACGCGGCGACTCAATTCACCATCCGCGTCAACATGCCCAACGACGTGGAGCTGATCATCACCAGCGAAGGGGACAACGGCATTCTGTTCGAGGGAACGGAAGGTCGGTTCTTCGTTAATCGCGGCAAGCTCACGGGCAAGCCGGTGGAAGACCTGAAGGACAAACCTCTGCCGGACGGAGCGATCGAAAAAATCTACGGCGGCAAGGTCAGCGCGAACCACACCGCCAACTTCATCGAAGGGATGAAGGCACGGAAGCAACCGATTTCCGATGTCTGGTCGCACAATCGGATGCTCGAGATCTGTCACCTCTCAAACATCGCGATGCGACTGGGCCGCGAACTCAAGTGGGATCCCGTCAAGCGGGAAATCATCGGCGACGCTCAGGCGAACTCGTTCCTCGCGCGCGAGAACCGCAAGGGGTTCGAAATCAATTTG
This sequence comes from Planctomyces sp., assembly GCA_031375695.1. Classification (GTDB taxonomy): domain Bacteria; phylum Planctomycetota; class Planctomycetia; order Planctomycetales; family Planctomycetaceae; genus SXKJ01. Next base: position 233 of record JANMIF010000398.1, on the reverse strand, counting down.
TAGTCAGTGGTCTTGCCTTCCATCTGCCCGATGCCGAGGATCTGCTCATGCTCACCATTTGGGGAAAGAAACAGAAGCTGCTGTGCGACAGACTCACGGCGGGCTAGTTTTTGAAGATGCGTAGTCTGTTCATCAAGAGGTTGAGTTTGAGGGCGTGTTCTCGGCAGAGGGAGCCGACGGATTGGGTGAGTCGGCGGGCGAGGTTGAGGGTCGCGAGGCGAATGCCGTTGAGC
>JANMIF010000391.1:0-10133 GCA_031375695.1 Planctomyces sp. | reverse complement strand
CCCTGGGGGATGACTCGCCCCGACTACGGTCGCAAGGAAGTCCGCCAATTCATCCGCGACAACGCCATGATGTGGCTGGATGAGTATCACGTCGATGGTCTGCGGCTCGACATGACGTTGTTCATGCGACAAGTGCGGGGCGACGCCGATCCGGGGGGCGACTTGCCCGACGGATGGAGCCTCATCCAGTGGATCAATCGCGATTTGCGGCAGCAGCATCCGGATCGCATCACGATTGCCGAAGACTTACAGAACGACGACCGGCTCACGAAGCCTGTGGACCAGGACGGAGCGGGGTTCACGGCTCAATGGGCTGGTCGCTTCGTGCATCCCGTGCGGGCCGCCGTCATCACGCCCGAGGACGCGCAACGATCGCTCGATAGCGTTCGCCAAGCGATTGAGGGAGGTTACAACGGCAATCCGTTTCAACGCGTCATTTACAGCGAGTCGCACGACGAAATCGCGAACGGCAAAGCTCGAGTCGCATCGGAAATCAGCCCTCAAAACCCAGACTGTTGGTCCGCTCAGAAACGCACCACCCTGGCGGCGGCCTTGGTGCTCACGTCACCGGGTATTCCGATGCTGTTTCAGGGACAGGAATTCCTCGAAGACGGCTGGTTCCAGGATTCGGTCCCGCTGGATTGGCACAAGTCGGAGGAGTTCAGCGGCCTGGTGCGGATGTATCGAGACTTGATTCATCTGCGTCTCAACCGGTTCGACTCGACGCGAGGTCTTTCGGGATCCGGACTGAACACCTTCCATCAGAATCAGGCGGACAACATGATTGCCTATCATCGCTGGCACCAAGGGGGGCCGGGCGATGACGTGGTGGTGGTCTTGAATCTCTCGCATCTGGCCCACGAGAACTACAAGCTGGGGTTCCCGTCGCTCGGCACATGGCGATTACGGCTGAACAGCGACTGGAGCGGCTACAGCCGCGCCTTTGGGAATCAGGCTTGCTCCGATGTGGTCGCCGGAGCGGAACCAAGCAATCAGCCGCCGGAAGCAAACGCCGTGCAGCGGGATGGCTTCCCTGCCGAGGGGACGATCAGCATCGGACCATACAGCGTTTTGGTTTTCTCACAAGACAAGCCACACGAGTAGGTCTCCGCCCTGGGAACCATCATCGCCAGTTGAAGGCGAATCGATCAGGCTTTCACGCATGCAACTTGCCACGATGGAAAACTCATTGATCAGAATCGGGAATCAGACCTGTGTTCATGTGCCCGCAAATCTTCCGTTTGAATTTGCGTTGAACCACGGATTCACGGCCTTCGAGTGGTTCAGTGATCGAGGGCATGCCGGGTGGTGCGAGGCGGATTCGGATACACAGACGCGGCTCCAATTGCGACGAGCTGCGCTCGATCACAACATTGCCTTCAGCGTCCATGCGCCCTTTGGAGCAAATCCAGCCACCACAGCGGGGGCAACGGCGATCCGACGAAGCATTGAATTTGCAGCGGATGTTGGTGCCCGCACTGTGAACTTTCATTTGTTTTGCGAATCTCCGGCCAAGGAGTTCGCCGAAGCGGTGGTCGCCATTCTCGACGATGCTCGAACGGCTGGCTTGGTGTTGACTCTGGAGAACACTCCCATGACCTCGCCGGACCACTTTAATGCGGTGTTCGGAGCCTTGGCGACAATGCCCTCGGCTGTCGGTCGGGTGGGGATGTGTTTGGATTCCGGCCATGCCAACCTGCATGCCGAAACAAGGAACGACTACATCCGGTTCATTGATCGGTTGGGAGATCACGTACCGATCGTCAATTGGCACGCTCACGAAAACTGGGGGGATCGCGATAGCCACCTCACTTTGTTTACCGGGCCCGCGGGTCGCGACTCAACAGGTCTGCGGGTACTGATTGAGCGTCTGTTGGACCGTGGTTTTTGCGGCTCGATTATTCTTGAGCAGTGGCCGTCACCACCGGAACTGTTAGTGGTCGCTGCGGACCGCCTCCGTCGGCTGCTGGCAGCTTGCTCACGTCAAGGCACCCAAGTCGTCTCGCTTCCCTTAGTTTCTTGAGCAGCCTGTGGGAGATGTCAATGCGTTACCATGTACTCGCGGTCGATTTTGATGGCACTTTGGCTGACAGCAGTCGCGTTGATGCCTCGACTCTCGAAGCTCTGAATCGGTTTCTTGCGACGGGACGCCATCTGGTGATGGTGACTGGCCGCGAACTTCCCGATCTATTCGCAGTATTCCCGCAGATTGATCTGTTTGAATGGGTGGTGGCCGAAAACGGTGGCTTGCTCTACCACCCGTCGACAAAACAAGAACACCTGATTACGGAGCCTCCGTCCGAGAAGCTGATTCACTTCTTGCAGCGTAAGGGAGTGGCTCCGCTTTCGGTTGGCAAGTCGATCGTGGCCACCTGGTGTCCGCACGAAACCGTCGTGCTGGAAACGATTCGTGACTTGGGATTAGATCTACAAATCATTTTCAACAAAGGGGCAGTGATGGTTCTGCCCGCCGGAGTCAACAAGGCTTTCGGTTTTGCAGCGGCCCTGAAGGAAATGGGGATCTCGGCGCATAACGCCGTCGGTATTGGCGACGCCGAGAACGATCACGCCTTTCTCCGGAAATGCGAGCTTTCGGCATCTGTGCGCAATGGTCTGCCCGCAGTGAAAGAATCGGTGGACCTGGTGACCAATGCCGATCATGGACGTGGCGTTGCCGAACTGATCGACTTGGTCATTGCTGATGACCTCGCTTCCTTCGACGAGCGTTTGCAACGTCATTATTTGCCGTTGGGAACACAGGCCGGCGAGGAAGTCTTATTGCCATCCTACGGGTCCAACGTGCTGATCTGTGGGACTTCTGGATGCGGCAAATCGACCGTGGCGAGACGGTTTGTCGAAGCCATCATGGAGCAAAGCTACCAGTTCTGCTTGATCGATCCAGAGGGAGACTACGAGGCATTTGATGGAGCGGTCGTTTTGGGAGGGCCGAAGAGTCTTCCGCAGGTGGAAGAAGTTCTGCATCTCCTCGAAAACCCGGACGCGAATGTCGTTGTCTGCCTGACAGGCATGTCCATTCCGGATCGACCACCCTACTTTCTCGGACTCATGTCGCAACTGTTGGAACTGCGGAATCGCACCGGTCATCCCCACTGGTTGATACTCGATGAAGCGCACCACCTGATGCCAGCAGAGTGGCTCCCACCTGCGGAATCGATTTCGGAACAGCTCCACAACACGTTGCTGATCACAGTGCAACCGAATCATTTGGCGGAAGCGCTCCTGGAGCGCGTCGATACGGTGATCGCCATGGGGACGGACGCGAGTCAGACTCTTCAGAGTTTCGCCATTGCCACCAAGTCGACAATGCCAGCCTTGGAAACGACGAATTTGGAGCAAGGAGAACTGCTGTTATGGATGCGAGAAAAGGGATCGCCTCCCGTCAAGGTCCAAGCCTATCCCAGCAAGATGGCGGGCCAACGCCATCATCGAAAATATGCGGAGGGAGAGTTGTCCGCTGACCGCAGCTTTTATTTCCGTGGCCCAGACGGGAAGCTGAACCTCCGCGCGCAGAATCTGATCTCGTTCCTGCAATTGGCGGACGGCGTTGACGACGCCACCTGGGAACACCATCTCTACCAAGGAGATTATGCAAATTGGTTCCGCGAGAGCATCAGGGACGAAGCCCTCGCGGCGACGGCGGAGCGGATCGCCGAACAACCGAACGTCTCCGCTCAAGAAAGCCGTCAGCTCATTCGCACGGCCGTCGAGCAAGACTACACGCTTCCCGCGTCATTGCCACTGCCTGTTCCGGGAGCTTTTTGATCCAAAAAACCGCACTGGCTGGTTTTGACCAATCAAATCTGCCGATCAAGTGGCTGGTTTTGAACTGCCGAATGTCATTCAAGGTCGACCACCCGCTTAACAGTGCCAGGTTCTCGTAAGCCGAACACTGAAGAAGTTCCCTTGAGAACTTGCGTCGCAGAGTTGGAGGCATCAACCTCTGGTCGGGCAGACGATTAACGGCTTCCCTATTTCGAACTGTCCCACTTCATGAGAGTCGCATCGTGTTTAAATTCAAAATGAAGCGTCGGGTGGTGCCACGATTCGTCATGTTGGCAAAGCCCTACTGGTTTTCCGAAGACAAATGGATTGCCAGAGGTCTGTTGATCCTGCTGATCGTGCTGCTGTTGGGGAATACGGCCTTCAGCGTCTTGCTGCTCGAACAGTCGGGTGAGTTCACGTCGGCTCTCGCTTCCCAAAATTCTGACCGTTATTGGACCTCCATCTACAAAACCATCGGCATCTTTGCCGCCGCCGCGCCGTTTTACGTTTTCTACTACTTCGTCCGAGACAAGCTCGTGAATTTCTGGCGGCGGTGGCTGACGCACAATTTTTTGGACACGTATTTTCGGAACGACGCGTTCTACAAGCTCGCTTTCAATGCGGACATTGATAACCCGGATCAACGCATCGCCGAAGACATCAATACCTTCACGGTCAGGTCCATCTTCTATTTGCTGCTGGCTGTCGAAACGGTCTTGCAACTGATCGCATTCTGCGGCGTGCTGTGGACCATCTCGAAAACCCTGGTTCTGTTTTTGTTGGTCTACGCGACCATTGGCACTCTGATCGCGAGTGTTGTGTTCGGCAGAAAACTGGTCGCACTCAACATGTTTCAGTTGAGGCGCGAGGCGGACTTCCGATTCAGCCTTGTGCGAGTGCGCGAAAACGCCGAGTCCATCGCGTTCTATCGGGGCGAAGAGCCTGAATCGCTCCATATCAAACGCCGGTTTCGCGACGTGATTGAGAACTTCAACAAGATCATCAACTGGCAGTGGTTCTTAAACCTGTTTCAGTACTCCTACAGTTCCGTCACATTGGTCATGCCAGGGCTGATTCTCGCGCCTCAAGTCCTGCGCGGTGATCTTGAGGTTGGGCGAGTCGTTCAAGCCGCCGGTGCCTTCGCGGCGATCTTCACGGCGCTGACGGTCATCGTGAATAACTTCGACACCCTCAGTCGCTTCGCGGCGGGAATCAGCCGGTTGGACAAATTCTCGAAGTCGTTGGACATGTCGGCGGCTGAAAGTTCGAAGGATCGCGAGCTCATCAAGACGATGGAAGCTGACCGTCTGGCGATTGAGCATCTCACGTTGCAGACGCCTGATTACAAGCGGACCTTGGTGGTGGATCTGTCTCTGGAAATCAAATCCGGCGAGGGTTTGTTGATCGTTGGTGCCAGCGGTGGCGGCAAGAGTTCCTTGCTGCGAGCGGTCGCCGGCTTATGGGATTCGGGAAGCGGATCGATCGTGCGACCACCACTCCAGGAGATGTTTTTCCTGCCTCAGCGGCCTTACATGATCATCGGCACGCTGCGTGGTCAATTGCTGTATCCGAGCGCCGAGAGGGACGTGACCGACGACAAACTGCTCGAAATTCTGAAAGCGGTCCATCTCCCCGATATGGTCGAACGCTGCGGCGGAATGGAGATCGAAGCCGATTGGGGAAAAATCCTTTCTCTGGGAGAGCAACAGCGAGTGGCTTTTGCTCGCGTGCTGCTGGCTCAACCTCGTTATGTGATCTTGGATGAAGCGACCAGTGCCTTAGATTCCGAGAATGAGGAGTCGTTGTATCAGCAGTTGCATGATTCCGGGGCGACACTCGTCAGTGTCAGTCATCGCCCAAATATCCGCAAATACCACAAGCATGTCCTGGAACTCAGTGGCGACGGAAGCTGGCACGTCACGCTCGCGGACGACGCGAAGGTCGGTCAATGAGAACGCCTTGTTTCGTCGGCACCAAGAAGCGATTACGAAAGAACATTCAAGAACTCATTGCATTCTGAGTCGCGAGTGATACAACTTGCCTGTCGAGTTGTGGTGAGTTACTCAAGACGCCGTCTTGGCAACTCAATCAGACGACTCAATAATTTTCGGACGACTAAATAAAGCGCAAGCCGGTTAATTCCGGCGGGCGCGATACCGAGTAAGCCGACGTGGTGGAATCCTTCCGGGGTTCGGCCACGTCGGTTTTTTTGTTTTGTGATCCTTTCGGACGACTACATAAAGCGCAAATCGGCTGTGGCCGGTGGGCGAGTTAACGAGTAAGCCGACGCGGTGGACTCCTGACAGGGGATTCGCCACGTCGGCTTTTTTTGGCTTGTGGTGGCGAGCAACACTCGCGGCCACTGTGACTCTGGCAATCAGCCAGCCCGATTCCGCGACGTCTCGCGGCGCGGTCAAACACGGAGATGCAGCATGTTTTCCCTGAAATTGGCTGAGCTGTTCAAAAACTCGTGGTCCGGCAATCGCACTCGCCAGACAGCAATCACAAAACGCTTCACTCCGTCGCTGGCGATCCTTCGCATGGAGAGACTGGAAAATCGGTCGATGCTTTCCGGTGTTCTGGGGACGGCGGAGAGTTTCGCGGTTCTGGGTGGCTCGACGGTGACCAATACCGGCCCGTCCACGGTCACCGGAAATTTGGGCTTGTATCCCGGGACTTCGATCCCAGGCCTGGCGGACATCACGATCAACGTCGGAACGGTCCACCAAACGGATGCGGTCGCGCAGAACGCTCAGAGCGATGTCACCATCGCGTACAACGATCTCGCGGGCCGAACGTCCAACTTCATCTTGACCGGACAGGATTTGGGCGGCCAGACGCTCGTCCCGGGCGTTTATAAATTCGCAACGTCGGCTCAGTTGACGGGAACGCTGACTCTCGACGCACAGGGAAACCCCGATGCGGAGTTCATTTTCCAGATCGGGAGCACGATCACAACCGCCAGCAACTCGTCGGTGAACGTGATCAATGGCGCTCACAGTTGCAACGTGTATTGGCAGATCGGCAGTTCCGCGACTCTGGGCACGGACACGGCGTTTGTCGGGAATATCCTCGCGCTGGCGAGCATCACCTTGAATACTCGTGCCAGTATAGTGTCCGGCCGAGCCTTAGCGCGAAATGGTGCAGTGACCATGGATACGAACGTGGTCTCCATCGATGGCTGCGGCAGTATCTCCTGGGAGAAGCGGGCGACCGACGCCAATCCGCAACTGCTGGGGGGAGCGACATTCTCGATCAGCCCCAATCCGCTGACCGGTGGCGGCTCGCTAACCGTGGTCGATGGCGGCGAGAACGATGCCGATGGCCTGCCCAATGGCATCCTGGAAGTCCACCATGCGCGCTTCGGCACCTACACGATTACCGAAACGATGGCCCCAATTGGCTACGCGATCGACGACGTCGCCAACCGTTCGGTCACGGTCAGCATCCTCGACTTGAATCCCGTCGTCGGAGTGCAGGGAAGCGACCAGCCGGGTGACAGCAATGAATCCGACTTTCATAACCGGCAACTGAGCAGCATCGCCTGGGAGAAGCGGGCCACCGATTCCAATCCGATCCTGCTGGCTGGAGCGACGTTCGAGGTCAGCCCCAACCCAGTGACCGGTGTCGGCACACTGATCGTGGTCGATGGCGGGCTGAACGACGCCGACGGCCTGTCCAATGGCGTGCTGCAAGTCATCAACGTGTTGCCGGGGATGTACACGATTACCGAAACGATCGCCCCGGCCGGCTTCGCTCTCGACGACGATGCCACTCGTTTGATCACGGTCACCGCCAACGATCTGATGACTGTTATCGGTGTTCAAGGAGCAGACAACATCGGCGACACCGACGAGTCCGACTTTCATAATCGGCTGGGCAGCATCGCGTTTGAGAAGCGAGCCACCGACACCAACCCCGTGTTGCTGGCCGGAGCGACGTTCGAGATCTCTCCGAATCCGTTGACTGGTCTCGGCGCGCTGACTGTGGTGGATGGCGGCATCAACGACGCCGATGGCCTGGCCAATGGCATGGTCCTCGTCAATAACGTGCTGCTCGGAAACTACACAATCACCGAGACCATCGCTCCGAATGGCTTCATCAACGACGATGACGCCACTCGTTCAATCACGATCACTCCCGGCGAACTCAACGCGGTCGTCGGTACCCAGGGAAGTGACCAGCCGGGCAACTCCAATGAATCCGACTTTCACAATCGCTTAGGCTCGATTGCCTGGGAGAAACGAGCCACCGACACCAACCCCGTGCTGCTGGGCGGAGCGACATTCGAGATCAGCCCCGATCCGTTGACCGGCATGGGGACGTTGATCGTCGTGGATGGCGGCCTGAACGACGCCGACGGCATGGCCAATGGCGTGCTGCTCGTGAACAACGTGCTGGTCGGAACTTACACGATCACCGAGACGATCGCCCCGAGCGGCTTTGGCATCGACGATGTCGCCAGCCGCACCATCACCGTCTCCAGTCTGGACATCAATGCCGTGATCGGTGTCCAGGGAAGCGACCAACCCGGCGATAGCAACGAGTCCGACTTTCACAACGTGTTGAATCGCAGCATCGCTTGGGAGAAGCGGGCGACGGACACCAATCCCGTGCTGCTGGCCGGTGCCACATTCGAGATTAGCCCCGATCCGTTGACCGGCATCGGGACGCTGATCGTTGTTGATGGCGGCTTGAACGACGCCGATGGCATGGCCAACGGTGTGTTGTTGATCGCCAACGTCCTTGACGGAACTTACACAATCACCGAGACCATCTCTCCCTCCGGCTTCCTCCTTGATGACGATGCCATTCGTATGATCACGGTCAGCGCCGGTGATCCGAATGCCGTGATTGGCGTTCAAGGGGCGGATGACGTCGGCGACTCCGACGAATCTGACTTCCACAATCGTTTAAGCAGCAGCATCGCCTGGGAGAAGCGGGCCACGGACGCGAACCCCGTGTTGCTGGCCGGTGCCACGTTCGAGATCAGCCCCGATCCGTTGACCGGTATCGGGACGTTGATCGTCGTGGATGGCGGCCTGAACGATGCCGATGGCATGGCCAACGGCGTCTTGCAAGTCGCCAACGTGCTGGAAGGAACCTACATCATCACCGAGACCATTTCTCCAACGGGTTTCGCTCTCGACAATGTCGCCACACGTTCAATCACAGTCAGCGCCAGCGACCTCAACGCGGTCATCGGCACGCAAGGGAGCGACCAGCCGGGAGACTCCGACGAGTCCGACTTCCACAACCAACTGGGGAGCATCGCTTGGGAGAAGCGGACCACGGACTCCAATCCGGCGCTGCTGGCCGGAGTGACATTCGAAATCAGTCCCAACCCGCTGACCGGTGTCGGCACGCTGATCGTGATGGATGGCGGCTTGAACGATGTCGATGGCATGGCCAACGGAGTGCTGCAAGTCAACGACGTGCTGCTGGGGACTTACACGATCACGGAAATTTTCGCTCCCACGGGTTTCGCACTCGACGATGTCGCCACGCGTACGATCACGGTCAGCGCCAGCGACCTCAACGCGGTCATCGGTTCGCAAGGGAGCGACCAGCCGGGCAACACCGATGAATCCGACTTTCACAACCAACTGGGGAGCATCGCCTGGGAGAAGCGGGCCACCGACTCCAATCCGGTGCTGCTGGCCGGAGCCACATTTGAGATCAGCCCCAATCCGCTCACCGGAATGGGAACGTTGATCGTGATTGATGGTGGCTTGAACGACGTCGATGGCATGTCCAACGGCGTGCTGCAAATCAACAACGTACTCATTGGAATTTACACGATCACCGAAACCGTGGCCCCGATCGGCTTCGCCCTCGACAACGACGCGACTCGTGTGATCACGGTCAGTGCCGTCGAACTGAATGCCGTGATCGGCGTGCAAGGGTCGAATAACGTCGGCGACACCGATGAGTCTGACTTCCACAACCAGCTTGGAAGCATCGCCTGGGAGAAGCGGGCTACCGACTCCAATCCGGTGCTGCTGGCCGGAGCGACGTTCTCGATCAACCTCAACCCGCTGACCGGTATTGGCACACTGATCGTGGTCGATGGCGGACTGAACGATGCCGATGGCATGGCCAACGGCGTACTTCAAATCAACAACGTGCTTTTGGGAACCTACACAATTACCGAAACGATCGCCCCACCGGGCTTCGCCATCGACAACGACGCGACTCGTGTGATCACAGTCAGCGCCAGCGACCTGATTGCCGTGATCGGCGGGCAAGGGGTGAATGACGTTGGCGACACCGACGAGTCTGACTTCCACAACCGGCTCGGGAGCATCGCTTGGGAGAAGCGGGCCACCGACTCCAATCCGGTGTTGCTG
>JANMIF010000346.1:0-14251 GCA_031375695.1 Planctomyces sp. | reverse complement strand
CCACATCCACCATCACCCGAATCCGCAAATCACCCGTCAATGCCGCCGCCATCGTCTTCCTCCTCCTTGAGTCCGAACAACTCAGGAAGAGTACAGCAACCTCGCCGAAGCCCTGAAGACCAATCACGAAAATGCTCTAGAACCTTCATTCGACAAACTGTAGTTCGTTTGCCGCCAGCAATGCCTGAGCGAACTGTCGCCAGGCAACTTCAACGAAAACACCTGCCGACTGCGACGATGCGATGAACTCCGAGCCAAGTTGGATTTCGGCGGCGGAAGCTTCGCGACCGAATAGCCGCCAGTGAATTGACTGAATCTGGCCCGCGATGTCGTTAGGCGAATCCGTTTGCACCTGCTTGGCCAGTGCGGCCGCACGAGTTTGCAGGAACAAACTGTTCAGCACAAAAAGCTGCTGCAACGGTGTGGTCGTCGGGACTCGCGAACCGACGTGTGAGATCGGGTCGGGGAAATCGTGTAGTCGCAAGATATCGGCCAACTCGCGCCGCTTGACGATTCCGTAAATCGTCCGCCGAGGATTTGTGACGTCGCTCAATTCACGCGGCTCGCCACCAAGTTGCTGCCGCATCTCGCTGGTCGCCACGAGCATTGCGTCGCGCCACGCTTCTACATCCAACTTTCTGAGCGGCATTCGTGACAACCAAAGGTTGTCGGGATCGACAATAGTAGTTCTGCGTTTAGGCGGTTCGCTTTCGGAAATACCCCGCCTGAAGGCGGAACTGCTAACCTGTCGATACGTCGCCGACAGCACGATCTCGCAGTGCAGCCACTTCAGCGACCAGCCGTGTTCGATGAACCGTGCGGCGAGGTCGTCGAGCAACTCAGGGTGAGTTGGCTTGTCACCTTGAGCGCCGAAGTTACTCAGCGTCGTCACCAGCCCGCGGCCAAAGTGCTGCGCCCAAATCCGATTGACGATCACTCGTGCGGCGAGCGGAGCGGCATCACGGACAATCGCGTTCGCCAATTCCAATCGGCCGCTCCCCGATTGAAAATGAACCGGATCGGCTGTCGACAGGACCGAGAGGAATCGCCGAGGGACAACAACGCCTGCGTTGGCCGCGTTGCCTCGAATCTGCATCGCCACGTCTTGCGGTTCGCCCAGCTTGTATTCAATCTTCGTCCGATGCTCGCCGTCCGGCAGCACAATCATCGCCGCTTCGGCCACTCCGAATGCAACCGGAGTCGTCAGATAAGGCGTTGTTTGCAGTTCGGCGATTTTCGCCCGCAGCGATTCGATTTGTTTCGCGATGTCAGCGGCCTTGGCCTGCTCCTCATCGGTCGCATTGTCGGCTGGCTTCGGTTCCTTGAGCAGTTTCTCTAATTGAGCCTGCGACTCTTTGATCTGAGTCCGCGCAGCAGCGGCACGATCGGCTAGCGATCGTTCGATGATCGGTCGGTCGTCGATCTTAAGACTCGCCAACACTCCGGCCAGACCGTAATAGTCTTGCTGCGTGATCGGATCGAACTTGTGATCGTGGCACCGAGCACACGCGACCGTCAGCCCAAGAAACGTCCCACTGATCGCCTCAATTCGCTCTTCCCATTCTTCGGCGACCACTTGCTTGATGACGTTGTGGTCGAGCTTCAACTCCTTCCAATACGTGGGACTCAATCCCAAAAACCCGAGCGCTGCCACATCTGCCGGTTCCGCGTTCGGCAGCAAGTCAGCCGCCAACTGATTTCGCACGAAGTCGTCATACGGCAAGTCCTCGTTCATTGCCCGCACAACCCAATCGCGATACAGCCATGGTTGCCCGTCGCCGGTGCGCCACGATTCGCCAATGTCGCAATACCGCGTCAGATCCAGCCACATCCGCGCCCAACGTTCGCCAAATCGAGGATCCGCCAACAACCGCTCAACGAGCCGTTCGTAAGCATCGAGAGATTCGTCGGCGACGAACTTTTGAACTTCGTCAGCCGTCGTCGGTAGACCGAGCAAGTCAAACGTCAATCGCCGGATCAGTGTTCCCTTCGTTGCCTCAGGCGATGGCGACAGCCCGTGCTCTCGTTGCGCGGCAAGGATGAAGTCGTCGATCCGAGTTCGTAGTTCCGCCTTTAGGCGGTCTTCTCGCGAACCGCCTAACGGCGGAACTACGAACTTCTGAAACGCCCAATGCTTCTTGCCTTCGGCAATGTCGATAACTCGTCGGCCAGCCTTCGTCGCATTGGCAGCAGGGAACGGCAACCCGCGCCGCACCCATTCGGTTAGTAGGACAATCTCCGCCTCCGGTAACTTGCCGGCGGGAGGCATCTGCACACTTTCGTGGTCGTACCGAATCGCTTGAACAACCAGACTTTTCTCGACATCGCCGACAACCGCGGCTGGCCCGCTGTCACCGCCTGCGAGAATCGCCTCACGGCTGTCGAGTAACAGCCCACCCTTCAACTTCTCCGCCTTTGCCGAGTGACATTCAAAGCAACGTTGAACCAGCAGCGGCCGCACTCGCTTCTCGAAGAAGTCGAGATCGGCCGCCGACAAGGCTTCGCTTTTCGACGAAGCGTCCTGTGCGTGAACGAAAAAAAACGCCGGCCCCACAACGAGGACGGCGAATGCGATCAATCTGCTTTTCATGCTCACACCTTCAATAACTCCATTGCCTCGTCGCAGCCGGCGGCTGGTGAGCCGAATTCGCTGGCGGTGACGCGTGCCAACGCGGTGAGCTGTCGCCAACGGAACGGTTGTCGCATGTTTGCGAACTCTTCACTGGCGGTGCGGTAATACTTTTCGGCGTGCAGAGCGCCGTCTTCGGTGATCGCGTACTTCAGCAACAGGTCGAGCACAGGGCGCGGCGAGTGTTTCAACTCACCGCACAGATGCACAACCGCGGCGGCCTGAGCTTGTTCGTTCGCTCTGATCGCGGATTCGGCCTCGGCCAGTAGTTTGCTGGGATCGCGCGTCGTGATCTTTTCGAGATGCTCGGCGTGCGGACGCGGCTGCCAGTTGAGGAAGTAGCCACCGCGATTGACTCGGTCGTACGCGACTTGGAATGCACCGAGGATCGTGCAGGCAAACTGATTGCGAGCGTTACTGAACTTAACCATGTTCCGCCACGCATTCGCCGAGTCGGACGCATGCACGCCAATCGAATCGCCATGCACGCTGCCGAGCGGTTTGCCGGGCTGAATTTCCTTCTCGCGACGACCGACGTCGCGCAGCACGAGCTGATTGGCCGCGAGGCACACCGCTTCGCAGATCGCATCTGGCGCGATGCCGTCGGCCAGCGCAGCTCCAGCGAAATCAGCGGCTTGATCGGGAGTCGCCTTGAACAACGTCTGGCTGAACTCTTCGACCCATGCATCGTCGGGAATCCGCGTTCCGAGATTGCGGCCAGCGAGCTTGTGTTGATCGAAGACCTTCGGCAACAACGCGCGTGGCCGATCGAACTCGGCACTGCGGTTGTCTCGGCGTTCGCTCTTCACGCAGTAGCGAACCGACTGTCGGAGCATCGTCAACGCTTGATCGGAGCCGACCAGATCGAGCAACGCATAGGCTCGATACGGCAACACAACGCGATGCACTTCAGTGTTGTCATCGACGGCGTACATGACCGCATTGAACGCTTCTTCCGGCGAGACCGCTGCCGCTGCGAACATTTGCTCGGCAACATTTATGTCTTTCCCGCGAACGGCCTCACGCACCGCATCGCCCGGCACGACACCCGCTGGCAGATTTCCAGCCGTGATCGGATGCAACACTTCTTTCTTGCGGCCGCCGAATTCGTGAATGCGATTCGTGTTTCGATACAGCACTTTCAAAACTGGAAGAGCTTGCTTCTCGGTCGGTAACTCCTGAGACATCTGATAAGCCGGCATCATGGCCATCATTGTGTGGAAGCCGATGTAGTCCTCGCCGCCGAACGTGCGCGCATTCGCCAGCGCCGCAGCAGCGACAAGCTGTCGCAGGTCCGTGCCGTTGTGCATCTTCTCGACCAGCGCTGAGAGCAGCTTGTTGATCGGCGTGTCCTGCATCAGTCCGACAAGCGGTTCGAGGCTACCGAACGTCAACGCATTCGCTTCCGAACCTTCCACCGCTCGCGCGGTGGACAGCCCCAAGTCCAGAGCCGTGCTGTATCCGACCCCTGCGACCAACATCCCTCGACCGACATCCGCCAAGAATTCACGACGACTGCGCATGATGACCTCCGACTCGAAAAGAGAAACCGGGCCACTCGCGCGGTGCGAGTCAACAGCGACAGTTTATACGTTCTCTTAGTCCGTTCGAGGGCTAACCCGCAGTTTTCTGGCAGATTGCCAACCTTGCCTACCTCACAAAAACCCGGCTGTGCTCGTTGACCGTCAATGGCCCGGACGTTAAAAATCATGCCCGCTTTGGATGGGAACCATATTGATCCGACCTCGCTTGCTGCGAGGTCACAGTTTAGTTTGAGGCACTGACGAAATTATGGGACGGATTGAGCGAGATCGCGAATTGGCTCGGCGACGCAAACGCAGCGTGCAACTCAAGAAGTTTAGAGCGCGCTTCGCGAAGGCGAAATCTCAGGGTGATAAAGACGCGGTCATTGAAAAAGTCTTCCGCATCAGTCCGTTCGTCGACCTCGAAGCCGAATCTAAGCTGAAGTGATTCACGTGGTCTTATGCTCCCCACAAATGACAGCCCGGCAACAGTAGCCGGGCTGATTCGTTTTTTGGAACTTGCTCAACAGCGAGGCATCCGGGGCTGAGGGACTGCCGATCATTCGACAACAGCTTGCCACAGCGGGGCCAAGGCGGGAGCGTTGCCGAAGAAGTACATCGCGCGGGGCACGGACATCTCCAACGTCTTGCGGAATTGAGTCTCTGGGTTTCGCGAATCCGCGACTCCCCATAGCAGGTCCATGAATGTGGTTGGGAAGTCGTATTCGACCACTCGTGCGGCTTTGACATCCAATTTGGTTTTGAGAGCTTCGATCGCCACGTCTTCGTCGCCGATTTCATCAACCAAGCCATTTGACTTCGCTTCTTCGGCGGTGAAGATTTGTCCGGTTGCCAATCCCTTGACCTGTTCGTTGTCGATCCCCTTGCGGTTGTCGGCCACGATTTTTGTGAAGCGCTGCAGCGAGTCGTCGAGTATGCGGCCCCATAGCTTGCGTTCTTTGTCCGATAACGATTTCAGCGGGTCAAGCGAGTCTTTGAACTCACCGGTTTTTAGTGCATCGGCCGACACGCCAATTTTTTCCGCAAGCTTGCTAGCATCGTAACGCGGAATGATCACGCCGATCGAACCGGTCCAAGTGGTCGGCTCAGCAAAGATTTTGCCCTCTTCGCCACAGCCCATCGCGACATACACTCCTCCGGACGCGGCGATCCGTTTCATCGAGACGAAGATCGGTTTCGTTTTCCGTAGATCGACCAATTTGCGATAAATCTGATCGCTGTCGGCGACTAAGCCGCCGGGACTGTCTACGACCAGCAGCACGCCTTTCACGTTGTTGTCTTCCTTCGCTCGCTTGATGGCAGCGAACAAGTGCCCGGTCAGCGGCGGCATGATCGTGCCTTTGACTTCGATCAGCGCGATCTTTGACTCCGCCGTTTTCTCGCCCGAATGAAATCGTTCGGCAGGGGCCTGATCGTGATTGAAATAGCGAGCGTATTCCGAATTCAGCCGTATGCAATAAATCAGCATAAAGACGAACGCGATCATCAACAGTCGCACGAACAATCGCCGAGTCCAAAATGGTTGCGGCGGCATCTGCTGGATGACAATCGGCGGTGGATTCGGCTGTGTGACTGCGGGCGAAGGAACTTCGGACATGAATGACTCCTGAAAGATGACTGACCCGTAGCGTCAGCGCGGGCAAACGCTCAGAAAAGCGATGAATTCGGTGTTTTGTAAAACGCTCACACTCACTGACGCATCGGGTTTGTGGTTGGGGCGGAAGCTGGGCAAGCTTTGCCGGCTGCCGAGACTTTGCCCGTGACACGTCGGGAATCCTTGGCAACATCGGCACAGACGACACAGTCCGCCGAGCGGCGAGACGATAGTAACGATGAACGCGCGGCGTGTCCGTGCTGTCGAATGAATTTCCCGATTGCTCGGACTCCGTGCCTGACGGAACAGGCTGGTCGAACGATCGGGCGGATTATTGGGAGCTTTGCAGCTTCTTGTAATCTTTCGCGCCATCGCGTGTTCACCTTTTTATTCGGGCCCGACAGGGACGTAGGAGCCTTCGCCATGAACCAATTTTCTAATCCAGTGTCCAGAGCTTGGTTGCTCGGCGGCAGCTTGCTCGCCACCCTCATTTCCGGAGCCGGTCCGGCCCTGACGGCGGAGGATTTCTACGCTCCGCACGCGGTCCATGAAGGAACCTCCGAGGCGAAATCGGCTTCGCCAAATCCTTTCCCCGGTGCCCCCTCAGCCGGGCAAATACCAGCTCGCTCAGCCAGTCAACAAGTGCTTGTTCAGCCGACCGCATTTCAGGGAAACGTCCAAGCCCCGACAGCGAACTACGGAAGCAATGCCAGCTCAAGTGTGCAGCAACAACTCGACGAGTTGTACCGCAAAGACGGTCGCGAAGCGCCGCAGATGAATCTGCAACAATCGCCACTTTCGGCCCCAAAACAAGCTGGCCAATCCCATCAGCAGAATTTGCAGCAAATTCAACGACCGATGCCACAGGCCGGATCAAACGTGGTTCCGCCGAAAAGCCGCAGCGGATTCCTGAGTCGCATTAATCCATTCAGGAGTAAGTCCAATGTGGCGACTCAACATCCGTCCTCGGCTGCACCCCCACCCCCGCCGCCAGGCAATCAGCCAGGCTACGCGCAGCAGCCGAACATCAACAATCGAGTCAATCAGGCCAACGGACAGTTGAACCAAACCAATGGACAGATCAATAACCAAACGAATCCGATCGGCAATCAAGCCCCAAAGTTTGGAAACCAAGCTCGACAATCCAATAACCAAGGTCAGCAGTTCAACCCGCAGCCGGAGATGACCATTCAACCTGCCCGACGGTCGGATCTGGCTCCTCCAACGGCTCCTCCAACGGCTCCTCCAACAGCTCCGCCCGCGATCGACGGCGAAGAACTGACGCTTCCAGCCTTGCCGGGAGAGTCGCGAATCGAGACGCCGGTCGATGTCCCGCCAACCAACTTCGGACCGAAAGCTCCCAAGATCCAAAAGTCCGAACCGGATCTGCTCAAGGATGTCTTCAGCGACGAACCAGAATTCAAGCGTTCCACTAAGCCGCAAATCCGGCCGGCCGGTGTGCTGATCGATGAAGAGCCGCTAGAGGAACCGAAGCAAGGCGACCCGAAACCAGTTGCTCCGCCGCAATCGCGCGAGCCGGCCACGTCGGAAAGTGACGAACCGCTCAATCCGCAATCCCAGTTCAAGGAGGACACGACTCTCGATCGGCTTCCGTTGCCGACCGACGAAGCGCCCTTCGCCGAGACGAATTCCGAGTCATCCCAGGCGGCCACTGAGAAACCGGTCGCTGAGAACGCCGTGAAGCCTGCGTTGTCCGACATTCACGATTTGCAGTTGGACGAGAAGATGAAGATCATCGCTGAGCGTGGCGAGCTTCGCGGACTAAAGGGTTTCTGTCCGGTCGGACTTCGTGACGACCGCGATTTGAAAAACGCACTACCTGAGTTTCACAGTATCTACAAAGGCCGAACGTACTACTTTCACAGTGGCGACGCAAAAACAACCTTCGACGAAAACCCGCGGCTCTACGCACCAGCCGCCAGCGGTTTGGACGTTGTGCTGCGAAAGTCCAAAACCCTCAAAGAAGGCTCGCTGGACTTTGCCCTGTGGTACAAAGAACGGCTGTACTTGTTCACCAGTCAGAAGACGCTCGAGCAATTTTTAGCGACGCCCAAAGAATTCGTCGCTATTGATTAACGCCCCAAGCGTCCCTGACTGTCACGATAGCCCCGGCCGCGCAAGCGGCCGGGGCAACTCGTTTGTTTGTGAGGATTTGTTGGCCGTATATTTGCGGTCTGGCAACACCTCCAAACAGGAACCTAATCATGACGCGCCGCTGGTTACGGGCCCTTGGCTTTTGTTTGCTGAGTTTCGTCTGGTTCAAGTCGCCACCTTCCACGCGAGCCGGCGAGGCCGCGAAGGGCAAATCGACGGCGCGGAATGTCGTCGTCATTGTGGCGGACGACCTGGGGCTGCAGCTTGGCTGTTACGGCGACCCCGTGGCGAAGACTCCGCACATTGACCGCTTGGCCTCTGAAGCGGTTCGTTGCACGCGAGCCTACTGCACGACCGCCAGTTGCAGCGCCAGTCGCTCCGTGCTGATGACCGGACTATTCAATCATGCGACCGGGCACTACGGCCACGCTCACGGCGAGAATCACTTTGCCACATATGACTCGGTACGCTCATTGCCGGTACTGATGGCCGAGGCGGGATATCGAACCTGCTCGATCGGCAAATATCACCTCGCGCCGGAATCGACGTATCACTTCGAGACGTATCGCAACGACGGCATTCAAGGAGCGCGGAACAGTGTTCGCATGGCCGAGAACGCCAAGACTTGGATCGCTGAAAAAGATGGCCGTCCGTTCTTTTTGTATTGGTGCAGTACCGACCCACACCGCAGCAGTGCGTCGGGATTTGGCAACTCACCGAAAGACGATGCCTTTCCGGGCGTGACGCCGGTTCGCTTCAATCCAGAGGAGATGCCGATTCCCCCTTGGCTGCCAAACGCTCCCGAAGTCCGCCGTGAGTGGGCGGAGTTTTATGAGTCGATCAACCGCTTCGATCAAGGTGTTGGTGCCTTGACGGCGGCCCTCAAAGAAACCGGCCACTGGGACGACACGTTGATCCTGCTGCTGTCGGACAACGGCCCGCCGTTTCCCGGCGCGAAGACCAATTTGTACGACCCTGGTGCTCGTCTTCCGCTAATCGTCCGCGATCCGACTCAAGAGCAGCAAGAAACAACGACCGATGCATTGATCGCCTGGGTCGATATCACGCCGACGATCCTCGATTGGTGCGGCGTAGTTCCGAAACCTGCGCCGCCGATCGTTCCGCAAGAAAACTTTTCGCCCGTCGAGACCGCACGCAAACCAAAGCCGAAAAACCTGCAACCGGTCACGTTTCACGGCCGCTCGTTCTTGAAAGCGTTGGGCGATGAGCATGCTTCGAACAATGGCTTCGGAGAAATCTTCGGATCGCACACATTTCACGAGATCACGATGTATTATCCGATGCGATCAATCGTCTCCGGCCAGCACAAGTTGATTTTCAACGTCGCTCACGACTTGCCGTTTCCGTTCGCTTCCGACTTGCAGGCATCACCGACCTGGCAAATGGTTTTGAAAACCAAGCTTCCGACTTACGGCCAGCGTGCGACCTCGGCCTACCTGCGTCGCCCACGATTCGAACTGTACGACCTCGAAGCCGACCCGGATGAACTGCACAACCTCGCCGAAATTCCCGATCACTCACAGCGTCTGACGGAACTGCAAGCGAAACTCAAAGCCTGGCAAAAGCAGACGCGTGATCCGTGGGTTTCCAAGTGGGACTACGAGTAGCTTCCACACATGCCAACGCAGAACGCATTTGAGACCACCGTCGAGTTCATCGAAGTCCGGTCGCGGGCATAAATCGGATTGGTCGGAATTCGAAATGAACATCACAGTAAAACGTGGATTCAGTTTCTTCGCTTGCGGGTTGTTGGCAAGTGTCGTCTTTTGGAATTATGGCCGGTTCAAAAGCGGAGCAGCTCCGAATACGGCGGATATCCAACCCAACTCAGACTGGGCTGAGTTACTGTCCGTTGATGAAGTTGCGAGGGCAATGAAAGAGTCCGAGAGCATCACCGGATGCGCTCTGCCTGGGAGCAGTCATGGCGTTTAATGACATCCCGTCATTAAAGGCACTGATCGTGTTCGCCCTCGTTGAAGACCGAAACGAGCTTCTACTCAAGGAGCTATTGAAGCGCGGCAACATTGCTCCCAAAGCGGAACTCGTAGCTGTCGCTGCCCAGGGCAAGCTAATTTGTCGCTCTGTATCGGTTGTGATGCCACGACAAAAACTAACACGATGAGCGAGCGAGTGGCGATTCTGGACAAATCGCTCGTTCGCGCGTCGTATTAGCGAGTCGATGCCAACTCCCCGGGTTGAAACATTGGCATGCCCTGTGCGATCCCTGGGACCGCGCATTGCGAACCAGTGTTCGCGGGTTATGATACATATTTGACGAGTTCCAGTGGTCCGTCAACGAGTCGAGGACGAGAACCGATGCGGCGAAAATTCAAATCGATCCGCGCTGGTTGTTTTGTTGGCAGCTGTGTTGTCGTTGGGCTGATAGGTTGCTCGGAAAGTGGCCCGTCTCGAAAGCCTGTGTTTGGAACGGTCTCAAATTCCGCAGCGAACCCGGTCAACGGCGGAATCAGTTTTCTTCCAGCGGCGGGAACGAAAGGTCCGGCGGCGACAGCGGCGGTTGTCGAGGGCAAGTTTCGATTCGCCGCGGCAGATGGTCCGGTTCCCGGTCAGTATCAGGTGCTGATTGTTCCTAAAATCATCAAGGACATTCCGAAGTCGGATTCGGCGAAGAACACCGCCGCGACGAAGGCGAAGTCCGAGCCGAAAGAATATCGATTGGATGCCACCGTTCCTGAGACGGGGCCGTTTGAATTGAATCTCAAGGTGGAGCCGTAGCTCGCCGGTTTCCAATCCCAAGCCACAAACTCGAGGTGAGGAAGATGACAGCGTCATACGAACGTCGCGGATTCACGTTGATTGAACTGTTGGTGGTGATCGCGATCATCGCGATCCTGATTGCGTTGTTGTTGCCGGCCGTGCAACAGGCGCGCGAGGCGGCTCGGCGATCGCAATGCCGTAACAATCTGAAGCAGTGGGGCTTGGCGTTGCAGAACTATCATGATCAGCACCGGAAATTTCCGATCGGCAACGCGTCCATGAAGAACTGGGGATTTCAGGCCATGATCCTGCCGCAGTTGGATCAGGTGCCGCTGCATCGGATGTGCAATTTCAACTTTCCAGGAACTTGCTTTAGCTACAACGCGACGTTGGCACCGGACAAGCAACCAGCAGGTCGTCAACTGACGGTCAGCAACTGCTCTTCAGATCCGCTAGTGGGGATGATGCACACGACATCGGGCTCTGGGAATTACAGCCCCGGAAACTATTTGGGCGTGATGGGACTGACGGCAACCGACGGGAAAGGAGTGCTGTACAGCGACAGCAACACGTCCATGTCGTCAATCAAAGATGGCACATCGCAAACTTTGATGATGGGAGAGCGTGGAATCCCAAGAGACCTATATTGGGGCTGGCTCGTTTGCGGTTCGGGAGTGACTGGCTTGGGCGATGGCGACAGCGTTTTGGCCACGACGATTGGGTTGAGCAAAGGAAACGACGACGGGACTCACAACCAGCATTTTTGGTCATATCATCAAGGGGGCGCACAATTCCTGATGGCGGATGGCTCGGTGCGGTTCCTCAACTTGAATATCGACTACAGAATGTTCCAAGCCCTCTCCACCAAGGCGGGCGGGGAAGTCGTCGCTGGCTACTGAATCGGGAATTGATACACGGACCGCTTGCTGACCTGGGCGGATGGGCCTAAACTGCCCGCCCTTTCGCTGGATCGGCCGGTGCGGACCGACAACGAGGCGAAAATTCACAATTCAGCACGAGCGGCAGGCGACGTCATGAGAGAGGGCATTCATCCCAAGTACCAGGAAATTACGATCCACTGTAGCTGCGGCAAAGACTTTGTGACTCGCAGCACGGCGGCGAAGATGCACGTCGATATTTGTTCGCAGTGCCATCCGTTTTTCACGGGCCAAATGAAATTCGTGGACAGCGCCGGTCGCGTGGAAAAATTCGCCAAAAAGTACAACTGGAAAATCAAAGGGGCCGACCCCGCCGCCAATTAGTTGCGATCGATCCATAGGCCCGAAGCGCCAGCCAGGCTCAGCGGTTTCCGCGATGTCTGCCTGGCGCTTCGGGCTTGTCTATTGGTCGTTACGTCACTCAGTTGCTTCCACAACTGAGATTCTCCATGTGGTTTCATATGACGGCGAAATGCCGTCTCAAAGTTCGACGCTCGGAGCGCGAGTCACGTGAGCGACTCGCCTATGTTCCGATGAACGCCCCGATTCGGATCTCGCCATGTATCCCAGTCTGCAAACCAAACTGCGACGCTTCGAGGAAATCGAACAGAATTTACAAGACCCGGCTGTGCTCGCGGACGTGGAGCGGATGCTGTCGCTGCAACGTGAACATGGCGGGTTGCGAAAAGTGGCCACGTCCGTGCGCGAGTTCAATCGACTGGAAAAAGAAACCGTCGATATTCAACAGATGATTTACGACGAGTCGGACTTTGAAGCGAAAGAGTACGCCAAGGCCGAGTTGGCGGAGTTGTCTCCGAAATTCGAGGCCCTCAAAACCGAACTCGAAGACATGTTGACGGCCGGCGACTCAATGACACGCGGTTCGTGCATCATGGAAGTGCGAGCCGGGACCGGCGGCGAAGAGGCCGCTCTGTTCGCTCGCGACTTGTTTGACATGTACACACGGTTTGTCACCACACGCGGCTGGAAAATGGAAGTGCTCGACATCAGTGATGCCGAAATGGGTGGGCTGAAGGAAGTCACGTTTTCGATCAGCGGCGAAGGGTGCTTTCATCAGCTTCAGTTTGAAAGCGGCGGGCATCGCGTGCAGCGAGTCCCGGAAACCGAGGCACAGGGCCGAGTTCACACCAGCGCGGCGACTGTCGCGGTTTTGCCAGAAGTTGAGGATGTCGAGGTCGAAATGCGGCCCGAAGACATCCACATGGACACGATGCGAGCCGGCGGCCCAGGCGGCCAGAAGGTCAACAAAACGGAAAGCGCCGTCCGGTTGACTCACTTGCCGACCGGCCTCGTTGTCAAATGCCAGGACGAAAAGAGTCAACACAAAAACAAATCGAAAGCCATGCGCCTGCTGCGGAGCAAAATCTACGAAGCTCAACAGCAAAAGGCTCAATCGGATCGAGCGTCCGAGCGCCGCACATTGATCGGCTCCGGTGATCGCAGCGAACGAATTCGGACTTACAACTTCCCACAGAACCGGCTGACCGATCATCGCATCGGGCTGACGCTGTACAAGCTCGACAAGATGATGCAGGGTGAACTTGACGAACTGGTGTCGCAGTTGCTGGAGTTCGACCGCAACGAACGACTGAAGGGAATGCCTGCGAATTTGTAGCGCGGCGAGTCGCTCCCGCGACTCGCGTTCGTATGCCGCGAAATTCCAGATGTTGTATTTTTGACATCCGATCGCATTTCAAATCTCAGTTGCGGGAGCAACTGATCTACGTACTGGCGGAATTGTCTAATGTCCACCACTTCGCCGAATCCGACCAGCGACGCATGGACGGTGCGGCGGATTTTGGATTGGACGATTCCGCATTTGAAGAAGCATGGTAGCGAGTCGGCTCGGTTGGATGCCGAGATCTTGCTGGCTCAAGTTCGCGGGTGTCCGAGGATTCAACTTTACACGAACTACGATTCGCCCCTGACCGACGAGCAGCGGGCCGCGATGCGCGACTTGGTTCAGCGGCGAGTGGCTCACGAACCGGTCGCGTATCTGGTTGGACATCGGGAGTTCTTCAGCCTCGACTTTCGCGTGACACGAGATGTTTTGATTCCGCGTCCCGATACAGAAACGCTCGTCGTCGAAGCGATCGAATGGCTGAAGAGCCAAAACTCGCTGCGAGTGCTCGATGTCGGAACTGGCTCCGGATGCATCGCAATCACGTTGGCGGTGAACTGTCCGGTGGCGACGATCACCGCGATTGATGTCTCGCCCGCCGCACTGGCGATCGCGCGAGACAACGCCGAGAAACACAAAGTCGCCGGGCGAATTCGGTTCGAGGCGGGAGACTTGTTTGATCCGCTGGCCGATGGGGAACAATTCGATCTGATCGTCAGCAACCCGCCGTACATTTCTTCTGCAGAAATCGAAACGCTGATGCCGGACGTGCGGCTTCATGAGCCACTGACCGCGCTCGACGGCGGGACGGACGGACTGAATGTGATCCGGCGACTTTTGGCCGATGCGCCGCGGCATCTGGTTCCCGGTGGGTTGCTCCTGTTCGAAATCGATTCCCAACAAGCGGATTTCGCGACGCAATTGCTCGCGGCCGATGGGCGTTACGAAGACGTGACGCTGCTCAAAGATTTGGCCAAGAATCCTCGTGTTGTCCGAGCCGCTCGAAAAGGGTAGAAGCCACCGAGATTCGCTAACCCGAAGCGTAAGCGA
>JANMIF010000345.1:0-4126 GCA_031375695.1 Planctomyces sp. | reverse complement strand
CCCACGATCGGATTCCAACACCGACTTACTCACGGAGAGTTTGGCGGATTCGATCGAGAAGAAGTTCGGCAAGCGACCGTATCTGGTCATCGCGCGATTCCATCGGAAATATGTGGATGCGAACCGTCGCGGCCGGGACGCCTATGAATCCGACGAAGCGAAAGTTGTCTACGAGTCCTACCACCAAGCAATCGCCAAAGCGCGCAGCCAAGTGATGGAGCGGTGGGGACGCGGGATCTTGTTCGACATTCACGGGCAAGCCGTCGAACCGAAAGCGATCTTGCGCGGCACTCAGAACGGCATGACGACGACGCATCTTGTCAGTCGATTTGGTCGCGAGGCATTCATCGGCGAGACGAGTCTGTTCGGGCAATTGGCTAGTCAGGGTCTCCCGGTGATTCCCACTGTGGGCTCAGAGGATCGTGAGCGTGTCGGCTACGACGGCGGCTATACCGTGATCACTCATGGCAGCGGATCGAGGGGAACGCTCGATGCGATCCAACTGGAGTTGGGCAACGAACTGCGCTCGAAGGAAGCCATTCCGACAACGGTGTCGAAGCTGGCCGATGCCATCGCCGCGTTCGCGAAGCAGTATCTTTCGACAGAAGAACGGGCGGCTCTCGTCGATCGCAAAGAGCGTCGAACCGGGCAAGTTCGAGTCGGTGTTTATTGCGATGTCGGTGCCGGTCCCAGTCACAAAGACCTGCTGAAGGCGTTGGAAACGTTCGAGGAAGTGTCGGTGCGAAAACTCATGGCGGACGAGATCAGAAACGGTGCTCTGGGCGATGTTGATGTCTTGATTCAACCCGGCGGAAGCGGCGGTGGTCAGGGCAGGCATCTCGGAGATAACGGCAGAGAAACGATCCGCAGCTTTATTCGTGAAGGCGGGGGATTCATCGGCATTTGTGGCGGCGCTTTTCTCGCCTCAGCGGACTACTCGTGGTCGTTGAATGTCTTGGATGCCCGAGTTGTGGATCGCAACCATTGGGCTCGTGGAAAAGGCACAGTGCAAATCGAACTGACTGACGCGGGTCGGAGCGTGTTGAAGTCGAAAGAGCAGCAACTCCCAATCTTCTACGCGCAAGGGCCGCTGCTGGCTCCTCGCAATAATCCCGACATCGCGGACTACGAAACTCTCGCCACGTTCAAAACCGAGATCGCCGAGAACGGGGCTCCCGAGGGTGTCATGAAAGGGACAACGGCCATCGCAAGCGGTGAGTTTGGCCGAGGCCGTGTTTTCTGTTTCAGTCCTCACCCGGAAATGACCGAGGGCCTTGAATCTCTCGTTCAAATCGCGATCGACCACGTCAAACGGAAGCAACCACCAAAAACAGATCGTCCGAATGACAACCCAAACCCCGAAACAGGTCTGCCACTGAACTCGAAGAAATCTCAGGACTGATTCAATAAGAAATCAAACTCGTAGTTGGGAACTGACAATGAATGACAAATCCGCTCTGCTGAGTCGTCGAACGTTCCTTCAAGGCACCGGCTTGGCTCTGGCTTTGCCGTGGCTGGAGACATTCGCCGTCGGCAGCCCCACCAAAGACGAAACTCCGAAACGGTTCCTCAGCGTCTATCACCCTGATGGCGTTGGATTGCCGCTCAAGTCCGATCCAGCTTGGAAGGATTGGAGTTGGTTCCCTCGTGGCGGCGAAAAGGACTTCGAATTGACCAAGGTGCTCGATGTGCTCGAGCCACTGCGGAGCGACATCACGATCTATTCGGGGCTGTCACATCCTGCCGCGAGACGGGTTCACGGCCATTCCAATGCCGATCAGTATTTGACGGGCGCGCCCATCGGTGGTGAGGGCCCGTATCAGAACACAATCTCCCTGGATCAGGTCTACGCGGAGCACGCCGGCGACTTCACTCGGCATTCTTCGCTGGTCATGTCGACCAATGGCGGCGTTGGCGGCCCTCGCGGTGCCCAGACTCAGTCCTTCAATCGCGAAGGGCGTCCGATCCCGGCGATGAACAAGCCCAAGGAAATCTTCGACATGCTGTTCGTGACGAGCGGCAAAGACGCGGCCGCAAGATTGGCGCGAAGCAAGAGTGCCCTCGATCTCCTGATTGAGAATACTCGGTCGCTAAATCGCCAACTTTCCAAACGCGATCAAGAGACGCTCAAGCAATATCTCGATGCCGTGCGCGATACCGAACTGAAGCTCGTGAAGGCTCAACGGTGGATTGATACTCCGATCCCCCAGGTTGATACCAGTAACCTGCATCTGGATGCCGAGCCAAAGGAAGCCCGCCTCTACTTCAAGACCATGTATGAGCTGATCTACCTCGCCTTCCTCAGCGACTCGACTCGCGTGGCGACGTTTCAGTTGGGCAGAGAAAACGGCGAAGGTCCACACGACCTGCTGTCACAAGCCGTTGGTCTTGGCGGTGCTCATGGCCTGACTCACGAAGTCAAAAAGCCCGACGGCTGGAAAAATCTCGGCACCTACAACCGCTATCAAGCCGAGGAATTCGGTCGCTTCGCACAGAGGCTGAGGGAGACTCCTGAGCCGACCGGCAAAGGCAGCATGCTGGACAACACGCTGGCCATGCACGGCTCGGCGTCGAGCAGCTTCCACCTCTCACGCAACTACCCGATCATTTCCGCCGGCGGCAAGAACCTCGGCTTCACCAACGGTCGGTATCTCAAGTTCGGCAAAGGAAACGAAGACAATCAGGCCGGCGCAGGCATTGACACCGATGCGGGATGGCAAGGTAAGCAGGAAGTCGAAGAACTCCCGCTATCAAAACTCTTCGTCACGATCCTGCAAAAACTCGGCGTCGAGACCGACTCGTTCGGTGGGCACACCGGAACGTTGAGTCGGGTCTAATTCGGGTACTCTCCGCCATTCGTGTTAGTGCCAGTGAGCGGCAAGGCGCTAGCCGCCGGTCCCGAACAGATGCAGAACCCGCGGCTAGCGCCTTGCGGTTCACTCGCCACAAGTTTCAACACGCATTGCGGAGAGCCCTAATTTCTGGACGTCACTTCGACGGGCGATTTCATGAGCAGAATCCATGTTCTCACGGCAACCGCAGCGTTCGTTTGGTTGAGCCTTGCGACAGTCGCTTTTGCACAAGCGCCTAGTGTAACGGTAGCAGCCCCAGTGACGAACATCCTCGTCTTGTTGGCGGATGATCTCGGTTGGGGCGACATCGGTTTGCATGGCGGCATCGCGAGGACGCCGAACATTGATCGGCTGGCTCAGGAAGGAGTTGAGCTGCGGCGGTATTACGCGTATCCGTTTTGCAGTCCGACTCGCGCGGCGCTGCTGACCGGGCAGATGCCGAGACGATTCGGGATCATCAATCCGCTCCAAGCGCGCGATGAAGGTTTGCCGGCCGGGCTGCCGACTCTGCCTCGCACGCTGCAAGACGTTGGCTATCAAACGATGCTCGTTGGCAAGTGGCATCTGGGGATCGGCAGCCCGCCATTGAAGAGCGGCTTCGATCATTTCTATGGCTTCCTCGGTCCGGAGGTCGATTACTTCCAGCACACGAGCCGACGCGGCGATGTCGATTGACAACGCAACGGCGAGACGATTCGCGAGGCGGGCTACTCGACGTTTCTGCTCGCCGACGAAGCCGTGCATTTGATCGAAGAGCGTGACGCTCAGCGACCGTTCTATTTGCAGGTCTCGTTCAACGCGCCGCACTTTCCGCTCGCGGCACCGCCGGAGTATCTGGCGAAGTACCGCGACCTGCGATCGTCCGCCGCCGTTCGTGCGGCGATGATTGATGCCCTCGACAATGCCGTCGGCCGCATCCTCGAAACGCTCGACGAGCAAGGCTTGAGACGCAACACGCTAGTCGTCTTCCTCTCCGACAACGGAGCCGATCAGACCGGCCGCAACGCACCGTTCCGCAGCGGCAAAGGCTCGGTCTATGAAGGGGGCATTCACGTTCCATGCCTGCTGCGCTGGCCGCCAGAACTCGCAGCCGGTTCCGTCAGCCAGCAACCGATCTCCGCACAAGACCTTTATCTAGAGCATTTTCGTGATTGGTCTTCAGGGCTTCGGCGAGGTTGCTGTACTCTTCCTGAGTTGTTCGGACTCAAGGAGGAGGAAGACGATGGCGGCGGCATTGACGGGTGATTTGCGGATTCGGGTGATGGTGGATGTGG
>JANMIF010000342.1:0-9645 GCA_031375695.1 Planctomyces sp. | reverse complement strand
CCACATCCACCATCACCCGAATCCGCAAATCACCCGTCAATGCCGCCGCCATCGTCTTCCTCCTCCTTGAGTCCGAACAACTCAGGAAGAGTACAGCAACCTCGCCGAAGCCCTGAAGACCAATCACGAAAATGCTCTAGTATGTTTCTCCAGGAAAAAACGCATTCAACGAGTCTGCGAGATTTCCCAAAAAGTTGTTGACAATCTGCCACATTCCGCTGACAATCCGCCCGGTTTTCCAGTGCTGCTCCCGGTCAAGGATGACACGTCCTGGTTTGCGGTTTTTTCCGGAAATTCAGGTTTGGGGGGCGGGGGAATGGCCCCCACCTTTGATGTCTCGCCGGTGAATTGCGGTGTCCATTACGGAGTGATCTCCCTTGGACGCTGGTTGTATGAAGAGCAGTGAAACTTTTACGAGTAGCCAGGTTGTCGGCTGCTCCGAGTTGGTTTTTTGAACCCTTTTGAATTGGAGAGAGACGCGATGTCTTATTCGCTCGAGGCAGATCAAGACCTCGATGAAGTTGGCTTTGACGACATGCTCATGAGCGACGCAGGCGAATACTGCGACGAATTTGAGGAGGTCGATTTTGAGGCGCTGGGCGTGGACCCAGGTCGCGCAACACGAGCCAAGCCGGGGTCCGAGGAAAAAGTTTTGATGTTGTCCGCACGGTATGCCGCTGGCCTGCCGCTGTGGCACGATCACGATTGCACCGATCACGGCCCCGGTCGTGGTCAACGGACAGATGACCTGTAAACTGGCGTCAATCCGCATCAGCCCTATGAAGCTCCTCAGTCCCCTGAGGAGCTTTTTTTGTCGGTGGCACTAAACCGGAAGCGGGGGGGCGAACGCTCCAATACATCTGCAATTCTAACCTCGGGGGAGGACTCGCCCTTGGTTATAGTTTTGGCTTAGTACGCTGAAGTACAACTCGCGGACTACTGACCAGCCGTAGCAACAGCGTCGTTCTGAATCCGATAAAGCTGAGATTCGGTCCGAATGAACAGGGCGCCGTCAGCCACAGCATAGCTGGCGAACGAGCGCGGTTCGAGTTCGTTCTTGGCCAACTCTTCGTACTCGTTGCCGGGCTTCAAGACGATGCCATCTCCCTGCTCACTTTGCAGGTAGATCTTGCCATCGGCAAACAACGGCGAAGCAGAAAAGTTGCCGCCGATCCGCTTTTGCCAAACTTGTTCGCCCGTCGTGGCATTCAAGCAGGTCGCGATCCCGGCATCACTGACGACATACAACTGATCGCCAACCAACAACGGTGAGGGAGTGTGCGGCATGCTTTTGGAAATCTTCCAAGCAATATGCGTCTCGGTGACATTTCCTTGGCCGTCCGGCTTGACGGCCATCAGCGTCGGTGTGTCATAGCCGGAGTCAATGAACAACAACCCGTGTCCAAACACAGGACGCGGAATGACCGAATAACCGTTGCCATAATCGACTCGCCAGATTTCGCTGCCGTCCTTTGGTCGATATGCCGCGACGTGAAATGTCCCCGGCGCCACGATCTGTTTTTCTCCGTTGACCTCGATCAACAGCGGCGTGCCGAACGAGAATTTCGTCCCTTTTTCGTGTTCTCGCATCGTTTTCCAGCGAATCGCTCCGGTGGTTTTGTCCAACGCAACAACAAACATCGTGTTCGTGCCATCGCAGCTCATGACTAACTGGTCATCGACCAGAATCGGCGAACCGCCGTTTCCGTGTTGCGGCACGTAGATCAACTCGTTGTTCTTCCAAACGATATTGCCATCGAGCGTCAAACACGCCGTGCCGTGAGTTCCAAAATGCACAAAGAGATGCTGGCCATCGGAAATCGGAGTCGGACTGGCGTGGCTGTTCTTTGAGTGAATTCGACCGGCGATCTTGCCGTCCTGAGCGAAGGCTTCAACGTTCCAAGTTTCCTTGCCGGTCTTGGCGTCCAAGCAAATCACCCGGAGGGACTGATCGTTCGAGTCCTTCTCGCCAACTGGCACAGATGTCGTCAGGAACACTTGTTGACCGACAATAATTGGCGAGGACCAGCCGAGCCCGGCGATCGGTGCTTTCCAAGCGACATTCTTCGTGACGGACCATTCCACAGGCAGTTGTGATCCATCCGCATGACCTTGGCCAGTCGGCCCACGAAACTCGCGCCAATCGGCGGCGGAACCGACCGACTTCAACAAACAAATTAGCAAAGCAAAAACAATAAACCGTCGCATGTGACGTTTCCTTTCCGCAGTCGCGCGAGCGACCGAGCTAAGTAGGCGAGTCGCTCCCGCGACTCGCGTTCAGTTCACACTAATGATTTCCAGCTTGCGGATTCCGCGTGGCGTGGTCAGTTCGACCTGTTCGCCAACTTTCTTGCCTTGAATCGCTTGTCCCAGCGGACCGCTCAACAGGATTTTCATGATGTCGGCGTCGTAGTCTTCTTCGCCGGGTCCGACCAACTCATAGCCTTCCTTTTTTCCGTTGTTCAAGTCTTTTAGTGTGACGACCGAACCGAACGCGGCGATCCCTTTGGGCTGTGTCGATTTATCCACCATCACGCAATTCGCCAGCCGCGTCTTGAGTTGATTGATCTTGGCCTGCATGCGGCCTTGATTCTCACGCTGGCCGTGGTACTCGGCATTCTCACGCAGATCCCCCTCGGCGCGTGCCTCGGCGATGAGGTGCGCGATCACGGGCATCTCGTCTTCTTCCATCCGCCGGATTTCCTCGCGGAGCTTGTTGTAACCTTCAGCGGAAATCGGCTCGCGTTCCATGACCGAGCATCCTTTGAACTCAAGGACTCAAATTCGAGCGATCCGACTCACGCTGGCCGGATAGATGGTGTGAGACAACTACAACAGCCCGGCGACTCACAAGAACCGCCGGGCTGTTGGAACCGGATGGTAAAGTGTCTCAAAAAAATGCAAAAGGCTAACGGCCTCACCCCAAGAAGTTGAGAATTCTGAGAAACAGCGCGCTCCGTCGGAATGTTGGCGGCGTCTGTTCCTGTGGGGCACAAGCTCACGCAGCCCGGTCGCTCGAAAACAGCGGGGCGTGATGCTCAGTTCGCCATTCTCAAACGCGGGAGCGAATCATGTGGCACGTTCGTAGTCTGTTCTCAATGGCGGGACTATTTTGTGGGTTCTTATGGGCGGGCGCTGCGAACGGTGGCGACGACGACATCTTGCCGGTGGGAGCCGCGGTACCGGAGTTCCAGTGTCGAGACGATCAAGGCCAGATTTGGAAGTCGCGGGACCATGTCGGCAAGCAGTTGGTCGTCGTCTATTTCTATCCCAGCGACTTCTCGTTTTGTTGTACGCGGCAGGCGGTGCGTTATCGCGATCGGCTGCGAGACATCTGCAACGAAGGGGCGGAGGTGGTGGGCATCAGCGGCGATGCCGTCCAAGCCCATCGGCTGTTTCAGGAGACTCACAAATTGAATTTCGCTCTGCTGTCCGATGACGACGGCCAGATCGCACGCCAATTCAGAGTCCCCCTGCGTATCGGCGGCAAGGCGGTCATTGAGAATGCTCAAGGGACGTCGACCAAGGTTCTGCGCCAGGTGACCGCCGCGAGATACACTTTCGTGATCAACAAGGAAGGCCGAGTCATCTACCGGGCGACCGAGGTTTCTCCGGTCAAAGACAGCCAAGAGGTTTTGGAGTTCCTGCGCAAGCGGAATGCCGACTGACATCGTGCCACAATGCTCGTCGCATCGGCCGCTGGAATCTGTCATGCTGCTTCAAACGGTCAGCTTGCTCACATCTTCCGAGTCTCCCATGAACCAGTCGCTCGCCGATCAAGATCAGTGGCTGGAACGTCATCGACCGTATTTGACTTTGCTGGCTCGCGCGCATTTGAATCCGCGTCAGCAAGCGAAACTCGATTCGTCGGACATCGTCCAGCAGACGCTGTTAAATGCGTTTGCCAAACGGGATCAGTTTCGAGGCTCGACCGAGGCCGAGCTGGCGGCTTGGTTGCGTGAGATCTTGAAGCACAATCTGGCCGACGCCCTGCGCGATCAGCGGCGGGACAAACGCGACGTGCGCCGCGAGCAATCGCTGGAAGTCGGAATCGACGCCTCGTTCGCACGCACTCAGGAATGGCTGGCCGCCGTGCAGTCGTCGCCCAGCCAACGGGCCGTCAAGCAGGAAGATTTGCTGCGGCTGTCGGAGGCTCTGACCAAACTGCCCGAAGCGCAGCGCGAGGTGATCGTGTTGCACCACCTGCAAGGACTGAAGTTGGCGGAAGTCGCGGCAGAAATTGGCCGCAGTGAAGCGGCGGTCGCGGGACTGTTGTTCCGAGGACTGAGGACGCTGCACACTCTGTTGGAAGAATGAGGATTGGCCATGTCGGAAAGCAGCGCAACAGAAATCGGTGACGACGACGAGCATGAGCAGCAGTTAGAGGCGGTCATCGCTGACTACATCCGCGCGTCTGAGTCCGGTCTCGCACCGAATCGTCGTGAGATTCTGGAACGTCATCCGGAACTCGCCGACGAGTTGCGGCAGTTCTTTGGACAACGTGAGCGCATGAATCAGATGGCCGAACCGATCCGTGGCTTTGGCGACGCGCTGGCTCAGGCCGTGGGTCCGGGCCAGCAACTCAGTTACGTGGGGAACTACGAACTGCTGGAGGAGATCGCTCGCGGCGGAATGGGGGTCGTGTACAAGGCTCGGCAAAAAACACTCGGTCGCATCGTGGCCGTGAAGATGATGCTGACAGGATGCTTGTCCAATGACGAGGACGTCAAGCGATTTCAGATCGAGGCGCAAGCGGCGGCCAGTCTGCAACACCCTCACATCGTGCCGATCCACGAAGTCGGTCAGCACGATGGGTTGCATTACTTCTCGATGGACTTCGTCGAAGGCCGCAGCTTGTCTGTCATCCTGCGCGAGAACGTGTTGCCGGCGAAGCAGGCCGCGACCTACGTCGGGCAGATGGCCGAAGCGATCCACTATGCCCACCAGCAAGGGACGCTGCATCGCGATCTGAAGCCGTCAAACGTGCTGATCGACCAGCACGATCAGATTCGCATCACCGACTTCGGACTGGCGATGCGGGTCGAGGGGGACAGCGACCTGACCAAATCCGGCCAGATCGTTGGGACTCCCAGCTACATGCCTCCCGAACAAGCCCAAGGCAAGCGCAGTTTGATCGGCCCCGGTAGTGACGTGTATTCGTTGGGCGCGATTCTCTATGAATGCCTCACCGGCCGCGCGCCGTTCCGAGCCGACTCGGTCGCCGAGACGATCCAACAAGTGATCCACGTCGAGGCTGCCTCGCCGCGATTGCTGAACCCGGCCGTGGCGCGCGACCTGGAGACGATCTGTCTGAAGTGCCTGCAGAAGGAACCGCACCGCCGCTACGGCACCGCCCAACTTTTAGCCGACGATCTCCAGCGATTTCTCCACGGGGAACCGATTACTGCCCGCCCCATCAGCCAGCCGGCTCGGTTGTGGCGCTGGTGTCGGCGCAATCCGTTGGTCGCCAGTCTAACAGCCCTGTTGCTGGTGGCGCTCGTGACCGTGACGGCAACCTTGAGTCTGGCCTACGTCCGCGAAGTCTCGCACCGGCACGAAATCGAGGGCAAAAACACCGAGATCGGTCGGGCACTCGAAGGCGAGAAGAAATCTAAAACGGATGCCACGCAACGGCTCTATCGCTCCCTGGTGGCGCAAGCACGAGCCAATCGTCTGAGCCGGCGCATTGGCCAGCGGTTTGAATCGCTGGAGGTGCTCCGCGAAGCCAGTCGGATGGCGCACGCCATGTCACTTCCCGAGACGGATTTCCTCGAACTTCGCAACGAGGCGATCGCTTGTTTGACCTTGGCCGATCTCCGCACGGCCCAGGAGTGGAAAGATTGGCCGACGGGCAGCTTGCAGGTGAGTTTCGACAGTGCCTTGGAACGCTACGCTCGGGTCGACCGTGCGGGAAATGTCAGCGTCCGTCGCGTGTCCGATGGTGCCGAACTCTGCGGCCTGACGGGTTTGGGAACTCGGGAAGCATTCCCGTTCTTTAGCCCGGACGGAAGGTTCCTCGTTGTCGGGAACAATCGCTTCAAACTTTGGGACTTGTCGACCCGCGAGCCGATCCCCAGCGAAGGGACCGGCTACCATCCCGCTTTTCGAGCTGACAGCCGGCAAATGGCGTTGCTGCAAGAGAACGGCCAAGTCCGACTCTTCGATCTTCCGACTATGAAACAAGTCCGAGAGTTTCCGGTCGCCTCACCCGCGCGGTTCGTCGCCTATCATCCGCAGTTGCCACGATTGGCAGTTTCCTCGCCGACGGGCGTTCAGATTCTGGAGATCGACACGGGGGCCGTTCTCACCCATTTGCCACAGCCAGGGGCAAATAACCTGGCCTGGCACCCTGATGGCAAGATGCTGGCGGTCGTGGGAAGCGACTACAACATCCACTGTTGGGACGTCGCCACTGGCAAAGTCACCGCCGAACTAAAGGGCCATTCCGATGGGACCAATCTAGCGTTCAATAACAGCGGCGACTGCTTGGCCAGCACCGGTTGGTTTCAACCGCTACGACTCTGGAACCCCCAGACGGGAGAGCAGTTGTTCCAATCGCCCATTGCCATGACGCAGTTTCCCCGCTTCAGCCCCGACGACCGGTTGGCGGTGTCCTTCGCCGGTGATGGTCGGCTGCGGATTTTGGAAGTTGCGACTGCTCAAAATTGCTACCGAACGATGATCCGCGATCCGGCCTTGGGCCGCGGACATTATTGTTCGTCGGATGTCAGCCCCAACGGCCGGTTACTCGCCGCTGGAATGGCCGATGGAGTCGCACTGTGGGATCTCCTCAGTGGCAAGCCACTCACATTTCTACCGACCGGGAAAATGGCGAGATCGGTTCGGTTTGAACCATCCGGCGCGCTCCTGGCGGGTGGACACTTGGGGCTGGTGCGTTGGACAATCGAGGTCGCGCCAGCGCGGGAAACGGCGCGCATTGGATCACAAGAAACACTCTTGCCCGCCGCGCAATCCGAGTGCATGGGGATCAGTCGTGACGGCCGCATGGTGGCCCAAGCTATGTTTTGGGGAGGAAGGGTGTGGAACCAGGACTCGGCGGACCCGCCGCATCGGCTGATGCATGCCGACACGCGCTACATCGACGTCAGCCCCGATGGTCACTGGGTCGCCACGGGAAGCCATTCGGGCACCAAGGTGCGAATTTGGGACGCATCCACAGGAACGCTCGCTCACGAGCTGCCCACAGAAGGGTTGGCCGACGTCGTGTTCAGTACCGATGGCCGCTGGTTGGTAACAGGTGCTGACGGCAATCGGCTGTGGTCGGTCGATTCCTGGCAAGAGGCGCGATACATCGGGGGCCGCGGCGGAGTCGCCTTTTCACCGGATGCAAAGGTGCTGGCGGTGGAAAACGGAACTGGTGCCATCCGGCTGATCAATCCAGAGACCGGGCGCGACTACGCGTTGCTGGAAGATCCTAGTCAGGACCGATCGATGCATGCACGATTCTCGGCCGATGGGTCGCAATTGACGGTGACCTCCACGGAAGGCCAAGCGATTCACGTCTGGAATCTTCGCGAGATCCGCAGTCAGTTGAGTGCGATGGGACTCGATTGGGATCTGCCCCCGTATAAGCCGGCCGCCGCGTTTGTGGCATCGTTGCGCCCACTGGTTCTGGAATCCGCAGTGATCGTGGACAAGCCCGACTGAAACTCGAAGCTTGACTCTTTTGCCACTCGTTTTGCCGAAATATTTGCTCGTGGCGCGCTCTCCTTGGTTGTCGATGGCGTCTGGGCTATTGGAGCCGTCGTATTTCGCCGCGGCCTCTTGCGGGAACCTTGATGCGAAGGAATCGTTGATGCTCATGAAAACCAAATGGCTGTTGGCAGCGTTGATGGTGATGGTGTGTGGGACGATTCAAGCGGCGGAGGAACCCAAGCCCGTCGTCAAATCGGACGCAGTGAAAGCGATCGAGTTGACTGTGGGCGAGGCGGCTCCGGCATTCAAGAGCAGTGACGACCGGGGGCAGGCGGGGGACTCGGCCGCGCATGTCGGGAAGAATTATCTGGTGGTCTATTTCTATCCCGCCGACTTCACGGGGGGCTGCGGCAAGCAGGCGGAGACGTTTCGCGACACGATGAGTCAGTTCACCGAACTGGGCATCACCGTGATCGGCGTCAGCGGGGATGCGGTAAAAACCCATCAGTTGTTCAAAGAGGCTTTGAGGCTGAACTACACGCTGCTCGCCGATGAGTCCGGCGAGGTTGCCGACAAATTTGGAGTTCCCAAGTCGCCCGGCGGATTGGTCATGCCATACGGCCCCGACCGCAAGCCGCTGCTCAATGAAGCGGGGGAGAGGTTTCGGATCGAACGCCAAGCGACCTTCGCGCGGTGGACCTTCCTGATCGGCAAAGATGGCAAACTGCTCTACAAGAACGCCAAGGTCAACCCGGCCAACGACGCCAAACAGATTCTGGAATTCGTTCGCAACGAACAGACCATCGCCGAAATCAAGAATCGCGGCGGCCAAGTCGAAGTCGATGAGAACAGCCCGATTCGCGCGGCGACTGCGGTGCAGATGGTCGGTTGTCGGTTCAAAGACGAAGACTTCGTCTGGCTGGCGTCGCTGCCGCTGCTGCGAACCGTGCGTCTGGGCCACGGCATCACCGACGCGGGCTTGGTGCATGTGGCGGGATTAAAGCGGGTCGAGACCTTGACCATGCCGGGAGCACCAATCAAAGGCTCCGGTCTGTCCCATCTGAGCGGCCTCACGAAACTCCGCACGCTCGATTTGGAAGGCACCCAAGTCAACGACGCCAGCCTGGTCCATCTCCAGGGACTCAAGGAACTGCAATCGCTGAACCTCGGTGGCACGCTCATCACCGGTCGCGGCTTGGAACATCTCAAGGACATGACCAGCCTCGAATCGCTGAACCTCGACTACCCGGACGAGGCCCTGAACGATGAGGCCATCGCCCTGCTCAAGGGACTGACCAAGTTGAAGACGTTGATCCTCAGCGAATCCAGCCTGACCGACGCCAGCCTGGAGATTTTCAAGGCCTTGACCAATCTCGAAACGCTGAACGTGGAAGGCACGAATGTCACGGACGCGGGAGTTGCCGATTTTGAAAAGGCGCTGCCGAAGGTCAAGCTGATGCGGTGAACTGGTTCCTTCCCACGCGGACAAACTCTGGAAAGAAGTGCGAGCGAGGCGGCGTCAGCCCACGGGCACTCAATTTGAGCGGTATGGCGCTGGCCACCGGTGTCGTGCTGGCGGCATCATTCGCAAAAACCGGCGGCTAGCGCCTTGCCGCTCACAATCAAAATCGGAGTTACTGCATGAAACGCATCTGGAACGTTTTCGTTGGCGCTGCGGCGATGACTGTCGCTTGGCTTTGTGGGGCTTTCGTGTGCTCGGCCGTCGCTGCTGATTGGCCGGTGCTCGGCCGGGACGGGACGCGGAACAACGTCAGTGCGGAGGTCGGCGCTCCCACGCAGTGGTCCATCGAAGAGCGTCAGGACGACCGCGTGATCCGTGAAACGCGCGGCATTCGTTGGTCCGCGCCGCTGGGTTCGCAAACGCACTCGTCGCCCGTGGTATCGGGGGGACTCGTCTGGATCGGCACCAACAATGTGCGGCCGGGTGATGAAGGCGGCGGAAACGGCAGCGTGCTGAAGTGCTTCCGC
>JANMIF010000339.1:0-2042 GCA_031375695.1 Planctomyces sp. | reverse complement strand
CCACATCCACCATCACCCGAATCCGCAAATCACCCGTCAATGCCGCCGCCATCGTCTTCCTCCTCCTTGAGTCCGAACAACTCAGGAAGAGTACAGCAACCTCGCCGAAGCCCTGAAGACCAATCACGAAAATGCTCTAGTCCGACCGCTCCGAAATAGGGCGCGCCGCAAGTTCTTCGACGCGAAAGAAAATCACCCGCTGCTGGCCAGCCAGTTCCTGGCGCTGTACCAACAGTTATATGACGTGGAAGATCGGGGCCGCGCGCTGTCGCCCGCCGACCGCCAGACCCTGCGAGAATCCGACTCGCGGCCGATCTGGGCTCGCCTGTGCGAGTTGCTGGATGGCGACGTGGCCAAACGAGTCTTGCCGAAAGACAAACTCGCGGAAGCCTTGAATTGCGTCCGCCATCACCGCGAGCCGCTGTCGCACTACCTGACCGACCGCCGCCTCTCGATCGACAACAACGACGTCGAACAACCGATGAAGCAAGTGGCAATCGGGAGAAAGAACTAACTGGCTGTTCATCGGCAGCCTATTGGCGGGCGAACGCGCCACCAACTTCCTGACGCTGGTGAGCAGCGCGTTACGCAACGACCTCGACGTCTACGCGTATCTGAAATCCGTTCTGGACACGCTGCTGTCGGGAAGCACCGACTACGCCCCGACACCTGGGCCACAGCGCACCCCGAAGCCATCCGAGCCTACCATCCAGCCGACCGCCGCCACCGCTACGCTCGAAATTCGCCCGCCGAGCCGATCGTTATGCCTGTGCCACAAGTGACAATTCGTAGCACCTGGGCGTGGGTGACGCTTACTCTGGTTCGACTCACCTGCTCTCTGAAAAGCCAATTAAACCCAGCGCAAAAGCCTTGTTCTCAGCATTTGAGAACAAGGCTTTTCGAGTGGAGTCGAGAGCACACCAATATAACTTTTTATGAAGGGATTCAGTGGCGTTGAGGCCTTGACAACTTCGCCGGTTCGATCGCTCGTTACTCCGGTTTTGAAATCGTCATTTTTCAGCGACCGACTTTGTTGAACTCGATCGTTGCCTTTACGTCTTTTGAAACTTGTACTTTCGCCTTGTTGAAGTCTGGTGGTTCACCGACATCGATTTTCGGATGGTTGCTCAGTTCGAATATTGCCATCTCTCCTAGACTCACAATGTTCGAAAATCGCGTTGTTTTCGTATCGTTTTGATTTTTAAAACACTCCGTAAAATTGCGGTCGTTCAAAAACTCGATTGCGAAATTAGGAAAACCTGTGAAATAGGGTCGTCAGCGCCGAAGCCAATGGCAAAAGTCGAGCTTACTTGCCGAACATGCCGCCGAGCATCGAAATGAGCCAGCCGTTGGCGGGGCTGTAAGCTTGCCAGCCCCACATGCTGCGGACGAGTTCGATCGAGGCCATCGCGCACAACAGCATCGTGATCGCCGAGACACCCACCGAGATCACCGTGCCGACGCCCCAGGCGTATTCGGCAGGGGCGACGGCACCACTGGCTCGTGCCGGAGTAACTTCGTAGTCGCTGGCGCTTTCGCCAGATTCGGTTTCTTCGTCGAAGGCTTCATCGCCAGCGAAGACATCACCGTCGATGTCCTCGGCGGCCGGTTCCTCTTCTGCTTCTTCGGCCTCTTGATCGAAGTCAAAGTTTTCCGCCTCTTCGTCAGTGTCTTCTTTCTTGCGTTTGAGCATCGCCTGTCCGGCATCGTCGCTCTCATCTTCGTCGTCGAAGAGCAGCACGCTAGTGTCGGCCTGGCTGCCGCCGTCGGCCGCGCCAATTTCAAAATCACTTTCCACAGCTTCTTGGTCCGCATCCGAGCCGACGGCCGGAATTTCCAGCATCGTGTCGGTCAGGGGCGGCGGGGCCGATTTTTTCCCACGTCCACGTTTCTCGCCCGGCATTTTGAGTGTCGGCAACGATTGAGTCAGCTGTAGGTCGCCTTCGTCCTCTTTCAATGCTATGCCGCTGTCATGGGCCGGCATGTCAATGGTCAGGCCATCTTCGTCTTCCATGTCGAGCGCGATATCGCTCCCCGCTTCG
>JANMIF010000269.1:0-4147 GCA_031375695.1 Planctomyces sp. | reverse complement strand
GGCGATGGCGATGATTCGATCGTCGGCGGACTCGGGCACGATTCGCTGTTGGGTGGCAACGGCAACGATCTGATGTTCGGCGGCGACGGCGATGACACGCTGAACGGCGGCTTCGGCAACGACACGCAGTCCGGTGAGAATGGGGACGACAGCCTGCTGGGCCTGAATGGCAACGACAGCCTGTTGGGTGGCACAGGAGCCGACACGCTCGGCGGCGGAGCCGATGACGATGTCCTCGACGGCGGCCGCAACGACGACTTAGTCTTTGGTGGACTTGGCAACGACAAAATCCGAGGCGATCACGGCAATGACACGATCAGTGGCGAGGACGGCCTGGACACGATCAACGGTGGTGACGGCAACGACTCGATTCAAGGTGGAACCGGGAATGACCTCGTCAACGGCGGCAACGGTGATGACTTCCTGAACGCCGGTGCCGGCAACGACATCGTAGTTGGAGGCGACGGACGCGACACATTACGAGGCGGCGGCGGCAACGATGTCCTGCTCGGCCAAGACGGCGACGACAACATCGACGGACAAGCCGGCATCGACACCGTCGCTGGCAATCAAGGGGTCGATGTGATTGCCGATCCGATCGCTGAGATCAACGAGGCATTTGCGTTGAGCACCGAACTGCTGCTGAAACTTGAGGCGCTGTAGGTTGGGGTTTCGTCCCGAGTTGGTGTCGTAGCAACTCGCTGGATGGTCGGGACTCCGTCCCGACCTAATCTGCTGTCAAACTTTGCCGATTGTTCCCGACCTACCGCTCGATCTGGCTGTGCTGCGGTGAGGGGTTTGACTTGCGCTTCGGGTTTTTCCGGGCCGATAGGAATTCGTAAGAACCGGTCTGATTCGTTTTGTCAGCACAATCGCTCGGTTGAGCGGTGTTGGATAGATCACGAAGTTCAATCGTGACGAAGGATCGGAATCCGCAGGGAGGCTTTACATGCGTATTTCATCTTGGTTGCGGAATTGGCCCCGTCGTCAGAACGGGAGCGCGGCTCGTTCGGTCTCTCAACAGGCGGAAGTTCTGGAACCGAAATCACTGTTGACCGTCTCGGCGTTGATCGTCAGCGGGTCGCAGTTGGAAATTACGATGACCGGCGACGACGACGTGCGAATCAGCGCGTTGAATGGCAACTTGCTGCTCGAAGCGGCTCAGAATGGCAATGTCTTGCAGCCGTATTTGGGATTAGGCACGGTTGCGGCCAGTTCGATTCAGTCGATTCGAATCGACGGTGGCGATGAAGCCAATACGATCGACTTGAGCCGATTAACGGCGCTGGCGTTTCCGTCGCTAACCAACATTCAGGCGGACGGATATCACGGCGCGGACTTGCTGATTGGCAGCGACGCCTTTGCGGAAGACTTTTTGGGCGGCGATGGCAACGACACGCTGATCGGCGGTGCGGGGAACAACACACTGCGTGGCGGTGACGGCGGCGACGACATTCAATCGGGTGGCGGCAACGACAGCGTGCTCGGCGGTGACGGTAGCGATTCAATTCAAACGGCCGGCGGCAACGACACCGTCGATGCCGGCAACGGTTCAGACACGGTTCTGGTCGGCACGGGCAACGACAGCGTGTTTGGCGGGAACGGCGAAGATTCGATCGTGGGTGATCTCGGAAATGACACGCTCAACGGCGACGGCGGCACCGATACGGTCGATGGTGGTGACGGCAATGACTCGATCCTTGGCGGCGAAAAGAACGACAGCCTGACTGGTGGACTTGGCAACGACACGATCAACGGACAGGCAGGCAATGACAGTCTCTTTGGTGATGCTGGCGACGATTCCTTGGAAGGTGGCACGGGTAACGACGTGATCACGGCGGGTGACGGCAACGATGCAGTAAATGGAAATGCCGGTAGCGATTCAATCATCGGCAATGCCGGTAACGACACGATTCTCGGCGGCACCGGGGATGACACGGTGCTTGGTGATGGCCCTGACTCAAATAGCCAGGAGTCGGGCAACGATTCGGTCTTGGGTCAGTCGGGGAACGATTCGATCATCGGCGGTCGAGGTTCGGACACATTGAATGGCGGCGCGGATAATGACTTTGTGGCGAGCTTCTTCGCCGTACTTGTCGAACCACCGCCACCGCCACCACCACCACCGCCGCCACCGCCACCGCCGCCGCCGGCCGGTGCCGCGTTCCCGGATGCGGTCGATAGTGGATTGGGAGTCAACACCGGAAGTCAAAACACAACGCTTCAAATTGGAACTGGTGATGGTAGCCTCAGTGTTCCCACCACCGCGACGGGAGGCTTCCGGCAAAGTATTTTTGATCCGATCGGTGCAGTGATCGCCGCCGACACGACGTTTAGGTCGGATCAATTCGTGCGAGTCGGACCGAACGGCGGCACGGGAAATCGGACCAGTGTCGCCAATGCCACGGGCGTGTCCAATCTACGAGTCAACGGCACGATTGAGGCGAATTCCACGTTTACCATCGGAACGCTGACGTTCGCGCTCACGCAGACCGTCGGCTCGCGTGTTGATAACTTTGGGGTGGTGACTGGGGCGTTGCTGACACAGACGTACCGGATCACGAACACGGCCGCTACGAACACGGAATACGAGATGTCTCGTTACTACGACGGTGACCTATTTTTCGACAGCTCGATTCAAGACGGTGGCGGCAGAATCGTCACGACGGGTGCCGATGAGATTCTGTTTGAAACGGATTCCGGCGGAACCGGATCGACGGCCACAACATTTGTCGGGATCACCGGCAAGGGTGGCACGATTCCGACGACCGGCCGCTTTTCGATCGATGATTGCTGTGGGTTTACTGTACTCGGCGG
Source organism: Planctomyces sp. (assembly GCA_031375695.1). GTDB lineage: Bacteria > Planctomycetota > Planctomycetia > Planctomycetales > Planctomycetaceae > SXKJ01. Next base: position 1,330 of record JANMIF010000269.1, on the reverse strand, counting down.
TGGCGGCCAAGCGGGTGGCGTCGCGTTCAATGACGCAATTGCCGGCGACGGCAACGCCGACGGATTCATCGACCCCGGCAATGAATACGACGTCACGCTCGGCTTCAGCAACATCTTCAGTCTGGCTCCCGGCGCGACCGGGGTGTACACGACGCATACGATCTTCGGCAGTGGCATCCCGACAGCGATCGTTCAGCCGAATGTATTTCCTGTGGCTACGGCCGATACGGGGAGTTCGATGGGCGGCTTCCCGGCCACGATAGACGTCGTGTCGAATGACGTTGATGCCGACGGGGCGCTGGATTACGCCACGGTGCGAATCGAAACCCAGCCAGCCAACGGATCCGCGATCAGTCTCGGCAACGGATTAGTCGAATACACGCCGACCCCGGGCTTCAACGGAATTGATGTTTTCACCTATTCGATCGCCGATAATCGGGGAGATCGCTCGAACATCGTGTCGGTCACAGTCAATGTGGTGGGAGCCGATCTTGGCTCCGACTTGTTGATCGGAGGGACGGAGAACGACACGTTGGTCGGAAACGTCGGCAACGACACCTTGAATGGCCAAGGTGGCGATGATTCACTGAATGGTGGCGTGGGCAATGACTCGCTGCTGGGTGGATCGGGTGCCGACACGCTCAGCGGTTCGCTCGGAAACGATACGCTGAATGGACAAAGTGGTGCCGATCTACTGGAAGGGAATGAAGGACACGACACTCATGTTTGGGAAGGGCTGGGAAGCGGTAACGATTTGATCTTCGACAGCTTGGGAGACAACACGCTGCTGGTCCTTGGCACCGCGACCGCGAACACGTTTTCTGTCACGACATTGAACAACAACATTCGAGTCAGCGAAGGGGTGAACAACGTCACGGTGAACCCGTCGTTCAACAACATCGTGGTGGATGCCGGAGTTGGCAACGACACTGTGAACGTCGAAAATCTGTCGCTCGCACGCGGCGTGGTGCTGAGTATCCTTGGTGGTCTCGGCAATGATCTACTGTCGTCAGTGGGGAATCCGGGCGGCAATGTGCGGTTGCAGATGGATGGCGGCGACGGCAATGACACGCTGTTTGGCGGAGCCGGCGAAGAAACACTGTTCGGCGGAGCCGGAATCGACAGCCTCAATGGTGGCGCCGGCAACGACACACTCGACGGTGGACTCGACAACGATAAAGTCGATGGCGGCGATGGCGATGATTCGATCGTCGGCGGACTCGGGCACGATTCGCTGTTGGGTGGCAACGGCAACGATCTGATGTTCGGCGGCGACGGCGATGACACGCTGAACGGCGGCTTCGGCAACGACACGCAGTCCGGTGAGAAT
>JANMIF010000233.1:0-32474 GCA_031375695.1 Planctomyces sp. | reverse complement strand
CACACAAACCCCCCCCCCGCCCCGCCCCACACCACCCCACCCCCCCACCCGGTGGGCCGGCACACCAACCCGACGGTTGTTCTCAGCAACTTCGCGCTGCATCTCGACACGGTCGGCGGGCTGAAGTGGAGCGCGGACTATCCGTTCTTCATCGAGCAAGCGCTGCGTAAAGCGGTCGGCTCGGAAGTTGTTTCGATCTTCGGCACCGGTTGCTGCGGCGACATCAATCATGCGAACCCGCGCAGCCGCGACCGGAACAAGGCGGACTTCATCGGCAACTCAATTGGCGAGTCGATTCAAAAGCAACTTGGCCAACTGGAACCGCTCGAACGGACGAACCTCGTCGTGAAGTCTCGCGTTGTGAAACTGCCGCTGCAAGAGGCGACGAAAGACGAAGTCGGCCACTCGATCAAGATCTTGCAAGCCGCTCAGCGCAAAGAGCCGGTCGATTTCCTCGAACATGTCACAGCGTACAAGAAGCTGATGCTTGACCAACTGCTGCATCGCGAGCCGTTTGCGAACACCGCCGAGCACATCACTTGGGGACTGAGCCGCTCACTGGCCGGCATCGGTGAGACATTGCCGGTCGATGTGACGGTGATGACGTTCGGCCGCGATGTCGCAATCGTCTGTCTTCCCGGCGAGGTGTTTGTTGAGCTGGGCTTGGCGATCAAACAAGGCTCGCCGTTCCGCACGACGCTGGTGATCGAACTGTCGAACAGTGTCGAGACGATCTACATTCCGAACCGGGCGGCTTATGCCGGCGGCAGCTACGAAGTCACGAACTCCGCGCTGCAACCCGGCGCGGGCGAGATTCTCGTCGATACCGCGCTCGGTCTGCTACGCGAAGCGGCGACCAATCGACACTAACCCGACGCGCGAGAGAACGCTCCAAAAAACGAGAAATGGAATTCATTGGGAGCGTTCGCCCTCACTCTCGCGTCGGGTTAGTGTTCCGATCACGAAACCATATTCGCCCCAGCGGGTTAAGATTTCTTCCCGCCCGCGAAAATAAATTTCTCAGGTCGCGCATCGAGTGGTTGCTGCGACCTTTCTGGCGGATGGAGACGCGAGTTTGGCCACCGGGAAGGACAGATACGGGAAGGACAGTTTCGATCCGGCGGATTCGGCGGCTGCGGAATGTGCGTGGGCTGTGGAAATGGCTGGGGAGTTGCGGGTGTTCCTGCTGGGAGTGCTTCGAAATGATGACTTGGCGAGCGAGGCGTTGCAGGCCACGCTCGTCCGCGCAATCCAACAGGGACATTCGGCACGGCCGGAAACTCGGCGGGGTTGGCTGTTCCGTGTGGCCTTGAATGAAGCACTGGTTCTGAAGCGGAAAGCCAAGGTTCAAGAAAAATCCTTCCGAGAGTTGGCTCAAGCAGACGCTCGGCGACATGAATCGGAGATTGGTTCGGCCAGTCGAAGCGAATCGCCGGTTGGATTCCTTCTGAAAGCCGAAGTAATTGAACGAGTGCGGTTGGCTCTGAAAGATTTGCCGGCTCAGCAGCAACAAATTGTCCGAATGCGAATTTACGAAAACAAAACCTTCGCCCAGATTGGTCAGGAGTTGCACATCCCACTCGGTACCGCACTGACCCGTATGCGCCGGGCGACGGAAAAGCTGCATGAGTGGTTGGGTGACCTGGAGTAAATAACCCGAATCGTCACCAACGGCGAACGCTACATGAAACTTGGAACTCATCGGTTCGTGGAGCGTCGGCCGTTGCTCTCACGATTCGAGTTAGTGAATTGAGAATTAAATGTCTTCTTCCGAAATGACAATTCGAAACGAACTCGCGTGGCTGGCGAATTGCTATGTGCTTGGCGAACTTTCGGCCGACGAAGCGACTCGATTTGAAGCGAGGTTGGCTGACGATGTGGCGGCTTGCGACGCGGTCGCTCAGGCGATGCGGTTGAATTTGGCGGTTGCGGTTGCGATCGAAGACCGGGAAATTGATACGGTTGTTCGACCCGTGACTTCCGACTCGCAGTCCGCGCCTCGTTCTACTGGTATCGCGATAAAGGCGTTGGCTGTCTCGGTGATTGTGGCGGCAAGTTTGGCGTTGATGTTTGGGCGCGGCGTCGATCGCAAAGACGGTGCGGACAAGCTCGTGGCGGATTGGACCTCGGGTGAGGCGGCTCGCAATGCGGCGGACGATGACGACGGACTCGACTCAGACAATGACGCGGACCTAGATCCGCCCGATTGGATGCTCGCGGCGCTGACAGATGACGACTCGAAAGAGCAACTGCCAGATCAGGATGAGGTTCGCGAGAATTGATGACGAACAATAGATGAAGGGTCTAAGGCAAGTTGATTGGTGAAGAAACTGATGCGATTGAATGGTTTCAATATGTTCGACGATGCGAGACGGGCAGTTTTCTGCGCGGTGGTGCTGGCGTTTGCTGGCGGCTTTGTTGCGGCTGACGACAAACCATCGAAATCCGCAAAGCCTGGCGCGAAGAAGTCGGCGGCGGATGCGATCAAAGGGAATCCGAATCGCGGGGCCGATTCTCCTACGGCCGAACGGATTTCGTCCAAGCGTGAAGCGGCGGCGATCGAGTTTGCTCAGCAGCATCATTTGGAGTTGGCTCATTTGTTGGGGCGGCTGAAAGACAGTCATCCGGATCAGTATGCGAAGGCCTTGCGGGAATTGGACCGGACTCGTGAGCGGCTCGACAAGCAAAAAGAGAAAGACGCCGCGCGCTACGCGATTCTACTTCGGGAATGGCAGCTTGATTCGCGAGTGCGCCTTCTGGCGGCTCGGATGACGATGGGTGCTTCGGCGGAACTCGAAACAGAACTTCGCACGGTTTTGACCGAGCGACACGACGTGCGGTTGCAACTGCTGACCTATGACCGAGAGCGAACGAAGAATCTCGTGCAGAAGATGGATGAGCAGATCGCCGAGCACGTTCAAAGCCGAGACGGTTCGATTGATCGAGAAGTGGATCGAATCAAGAGGAACGCCGTTACGAGGAAGAAGTCGTTAGGCAAACCGGCGGTGAAGCGGCCGGTCGAGAAAGATGCGAAGGACAAACAGAAGTAAACGAATTCGACCTAGCTCATGAAGGATTCGACGATGTTTCAGACGTCACAATTTTGGATGTTTTCTGTTGCGGCAGCAGGAGCGATCTCGCTGAGTTCGATGGCGGCGGCGGATGAGGTCATCAAGCCGGCCAGTGAGCGGTTTGCTCCGAAGGACGTCGCCGAGACTCCGAATTTTCAGCAGCATGTCGTGCCGTTGCTCAGCCGGTTGGGCTGTAATGGGCGTGCTTGTCACGGGTCGTTTCAAGGACAAGGGGGGTTTCGCCTGTCTCTATTCGGGTACGACTTCAAGCTCGATCACGAGGGGCTGATGAAGGGCGATGTCGAGAAGAATAAAGAGCCGCGTGTGCTGGTCGATGATGTCGAGGAGAGCCTCACCCTGCTGAAGGCGACTCAACAGACGCCGCATCGGGGCGGCAAGCGCATGGATATCGACAGTTGGCAATACAACATTTTCCGCAACTGGATCAAAGAGGGGGCCAAGACGGTCGATGACGATTCGCCGAAGTTCGTGCGGCTCGATGTGGTTCCGAAAGAAATTCAATTCGGCAAGACGGGCGAAACGGTGCAAATGAAGGTGATCGCGGTTTGGTCGGACGGGACTCAAGAAGATGTCACGCCGCTGTGCCGATTCAACAGCAATGATGATTTGATCGCGGCGATCGACTCGAATGGTTCTGTCAAATCGGGCGATGTCGGAGACACGCACATCGTCGTCAACTACGATGCGGGCGTTGTGCCGATCCCGGTGATTCGTCCGGTCAGCGACAAAACCGGCGACAAGTATCCGTTGATCGCCTCGGCCACGAAGGTCGATGAGTTGGTCGTGCAGAAGCTCAGTAAGCTGGGGATCGTGCCTTCTGAGTTGTGCGACGATGCGGAATTTCTCCGCCGCTCCAACTTGGACATCACCGGTTCGCTGCCGACTCCGCAAGAGATCACTGAATTCCTGTCAAATCAAGACGCTGACAAGCGAGCAAAGAAGATCGACGAGTTGCTGGAACGTCCCGGTTACGCGGCGTGGTGGGCGACGAAGCTGTCGGACTTCACCGGCAATAACGCCAATATGCTCAATCGCGGCAACGTGATTCGCGGAGCTAGTGCGTCGCAAGCTTGGTACGACTGGCTCTTTGCGCGAGTCGCCAATAACACGCCTTACGATCAACTTGTGTCGGGTATCGTCGCCGGGAAGAGCCGCAAAGAGGGCGAAGACTACGAAGAGTACTGCAAACGCATGAGCGGCTACTTCACACCGAAGAGCGAAACGAACTACAGCGATCATCCGAGCCTTGATTACTTCTGGTCGCGGCAGAATTTCGGAAAGTCAGAAGATCGAGTCATCGGGTTTGCGTACACGTTCATGGGCATTCGCATTCAATGTGCTCAATGCCACAAGCATCCGTTCGATCAATGGACTCAGGACGACTTCAACCAGTTCAAAGAGTTCTTCAACGGAGCGACCGTGCAGACTCGGCCGGAAGACAAATCGAAGTACGAAGCGATGCTGGCTTCGCTCGGCGTCGATAAGAACACGAAGGGAAACGACCTTCAGAAAATGCTTCCAAAGGAAATGAACAGCGGCAAGGTCGTGCCGTTCGAGGAACTCGTTGTGCGGAAGGCGCAAGCTCCGAAGAACAACAACAAGGACCGCCCGAAAGTCAAAGACAACGGCAAGGGGACCGCTCGCCGCCCGGCTGGCCCGACCGCGAGGTTGCTCGGCGGCGAAACGATTCATCTGACCGAACACGACGATCCGCGTGAACCGCTGATGGCGTGGCTGCGAGATAAGAACAACCGCTTCTTCTCGCGAGCGTTCGTCAACCGCGTTTGGTCGAACTACTTCAACATTGGCATCGTTAACCCGGCCGACGACATGAGTTTGGCGAATGCTCCTAGCAATGCCCCGCTGCTCGATTATTTGTCGGCCGCGTTTGTGGATCACAACTTCGACATGAAGTGGCTGCACCGCGAAATCTGCAACAGCGCGACGTATCAACGAAGTTGGAAACCGAACGATACGAACAAGCTCGACCAGAAAAACTTCTCGCACGCAATCCCGCGCCGACTGCCGGCCGAGGTCGCCGTGGATATCATCAAACAAGCGACGCTGTCGGACGTCGAGTTCGCAAACTTCGCAACAAACCTCAAAGGCCGGGCGATCTTCAACGCGATCCCGAATCAGAAAACTCAAGGGCAAGGAGCAAGCTTTGCCGTCACAGTCTTCGGCCGATCGACTCGCGAAAGCAACTGCGACTGCGACCGCTCGATGGAAGCGAGCCTGCTGCAAACGGTCTACATGCAGAATGATGACGACGTGGCAAAAGCCTTGAACGACGGCAAAGGCTGGGCTCAATCGCTGATTCCGAAAAAGCAATCCCCCGTAAAAGACGACCGCGACGTGGCCACCGCGAAATCAAAACGGCGCAACTTTGAGGTCTTGATTCAAAACAACGTGCGAGCACTGAAGAAAGCTCAGAAGCAAAAGAACGCCGACGAGGTCAAGGAGATCGAAGCTCGTATCGCCGAACTCAAGGCGAAGATTGCCAAAACTCAAGAAGTCGTCGTAGCGAAAACCGACGAAGCCCAGCAGGCGGCGGCCGCGAATCTCGAACCGGAAGCGCTGATCAAGGCCGCCTACCTTCGCTCGCTCAGCCGATTGCCGACCGACGATGAAATGGCCACCTCGAAGAAATACATGACGCAGTCTGAAGATGTTGTATCGGCCGCTCGCGACTTGTTGTGGGCGCTGATCAATACGAAAGAGTTTGTTCTGAATCACTAACTCAACAATTTCCCAGCCGCCACACGCGAGCCGCGTGTGGCTACGAATGAAAGGATGATCGCAAATGGCGATGACTCGAACTTGTGATGGTGTGAAGCGACGTGACTTTCTGAAGGTCGGAGCGATCGGCGCGACGGGGCTGACGCTCAGCAGCTTCTTGCGGACGGCAAGTGCGGGGAACGTCAACGCGACGGCGAAATCCAGTTCGGCGATCTTCATCAATTTGACCGGCGGTCCGTCGCATATGGATACGTTCGATTTGAAGCCGGAGGCCAAGAACGAATATCGCGGCGAGTTCAATCCGATCCCGACCTCAGTCCCCGGAGTCGAAATCAGCGAGTACCTGCCGAAGCTCGCGGCGAGTCAGCACCTGTTCACGATTCTGCGAGGCGTCTCGCACACGCTGGCGGCTCACGAACTGGGGACGGAGTACGTCAACACCGGCAATCGCCCGCTACCGTCGCTGGAATATCCCGGCTACGGAGCGATCGTGATGAAAGAACTCGGTGCGACGAGCGACAACATTCCTCCGAACGTCGCGATCCCCAGCAGCCGCCAAAAGACCGGCTACCTCGGCGTGCAATACGCACCGCTCAACACGGGAGCCGCACCGAAGCCGGGCGAAGCGTTTTCCGTCCGCGGTTTGCGCATGAGTGGCTCAATCACGCTCGAACAAGTCGAGAAACGACAAGACCTGCTGAAAAACCTCGACCGCACATTCAAAGGCTTTGAGGAAACGAATCAGTTGGTCAAAGGGTTGGACAAGTTCGGCCAGCAGGCTCACAACATGATCACGTCGTCGCAGGCTCGCCAAGCGTTCGACATCAGCAAGGAATCGCCGAGCTTTCAAAAACTTTTCGGCGAAACCCCGTTCGATCAAAGCTGCTTGCTGGCGACTCGCTTGATTGAGGCGGGGACGCGGTTCGTCACGATCGAACTGGGCGGCTGGGACACTCACCAAGACAACTGGAACAAGCTGAAGAGCCGCAATTTGCCGATGCTCGACAGCGGCCTCGGCGGTTTGTTGCAAGGTCTCGATTTGAAGGGGATGCTCGACAGCACAACGGTCTTCGTGACGGGCGAATTCGGTCGAACGCCAAAGATCAACACCACGCGATACGGCCGCGATCACTATCCGCGCTGCATGTTCATGCTGCTGGCGGGTGGCGGAGTGAACAACGGCCAAGCAATCGGCAAGAGCAACGCCGACGCGACGCTGCCCGACAGCAAAGGCTTTTCACCCGACGATGTGGCCGCGTCACTGTTCCACACGCTCGGCATCAGCCACGAAAAGGAATACCACACCGACACCGGCCGCCCGATCATGATCGTCCGCGACGGCCATGTGATCCCCGAACTGTTCGCGTAACGCGCGAAGCCGGAACAAAATCGGCGAGCCGGAGGGCGTAAGCCCCCGGACAACGTGCGATTGGTTTGTGTCCGGGGACTAACGTCGTCCGGCTCGCCGAAGATTGTGTTCGATGAAACCTAACCGACAGGCACATGCATGATGCTTGTGTCTACGAACTAACCCAAGGAGATATTGAAATGACGACATTGATGAAACTCGTTCTATCCGTCGCGTTGTCCGCGTTGTTGTTTTCGCCGGCACTGGCTGAAGACAAGAAGCCGAAGAAGAATCGACCAAACGCCGCCAGAAAGGAACAGCCGGTTGTGCAACTTCCGAAAGGAATCGAACTGGCCGCCGAGCAAAAACCCAAAGTGGCGGAGATCGAAAAAGAATTTGCCGCCAAGATGAAGGAAGCTCGCGAGAACCTCGACAAGGTGCTGACCGACGAGCAGAAAAAGGCTCGGCAGGAAGCACAGAAGGAAGCTCGCACCAGCGGCAAGAAAAGGAAAGAACTCCAGCAAGCGATCAAAGACGCGACGAAGGCAACGCCGGATCAAGAAAAGAAAATCGAAGAAGCCGATAAGGCTTTAGCCGAACTCCGCAAGGAAATCCTCGAAAAGGTCAAACCGATCCTGACCGATGACCAAAAGGCCAAGCTGCCGCAACGGCGGGAAGCGGGTAAGAAGAAAGCCAAGAAGGCGGCTTAAGCGTCTTCCGTTTGAAATTGTCTCTTTTGGACTGCGGTGACTTGTCACCGCTTTTTTTTTTGCGCGGAGCCGCTTTGGGATGTTCTGAAGCGTGGCCGAAAGTCGCTCCGCGACGATCCAAAGCGGTGACAAGTCACCGCAGACCAAAGACGCGATCTCATGCCAGCCACTTGGCGGCGTCTTTGGCGAAGTACGTCAGGATCATGTCGGCCCCGGCTCGTTTAATTGACGTGAGGATTTCGAGGGCGATGCGTTGTTCGTCGATCCAGCCATTGGCGGCGGCAGCTTTCACCATGCTGTATTCACCGCTGACGTTGTACGCTGCTAGCGGGATTTCCGGGTGAGCCTGCTTCACGCGGCGAATCACATCGAGATAACTCAACGCCGGCTTGACCATCAGGATATCGGCCCCTTCAGCCACGTCGAGCGCGACTTCTCGAAGCGCCTCGGCCGCATTGGCCGGGTCCATTTGATAAGTGCGTCGGTCGCCGAATTTTGGTGTGCTCTCGGCCGCATCGCGGAACGGTCCATAAAACGCGGACGAATACTTGGCTGCATAACTCATGATCGGGATGTTTTCAAACCCCGCTCCGTCGAGACCGGCTCGCAGTGCGGCGATCATGCCGTCCATCATGCCGCTGGGGGCGATCATGTCGGCTCCCGCCTGGCACTGAGTGACCGCTTCTTGAACCAAAATCGGCAAGGTGGCGTCGTTATCGACATCGGCGTGACCGTGCTTGTCGTTGACGATGCCGCAGTGCCCGTGATCGGTGAACTCACAGAAACAAACGTCCGTGATGACCAGCAAGTCGGACCGCGCCGCCTTGATCGCTCGCACCGCTTGTTGCACGATACCGTCGGGTGAATACGCGTTGCTGCCAACCGAATCTTTGTGCTCCGGAATGCCGAACAAAATCACTGCCGGAATCCCCAGCTTGGCGATCTCATCGACTTCGGACGCCAGTTGATCGACGGTCGTTTGATACTGACCGGGCATCGAACGAATTGGCACTCGTTGGTTTTGTCCGTGCCGCACGAATAACGGCAGAATGAAATCGCGCGGGTTGAGTTCCGTCTCACGCACGAGATCGCGCAGCCGAGGATTACTCCGCAGCCGACGCAACCGCATGCTTGGAAAGCCGGTTGAACCAGATGGAATTAAGTGGTCTGTCATGCGATCACATCGTCTTCGGTGAGTTCAAAAGTCGGTTCGTCGCGCCATGTCGGCGGCTGCCAGGTTCGCCAGCACTCGTCTGGCGATTTTGCCACGATGCGGCGCAGTAAAACCTGGTGGTTGATCAGGATGATCGCTGACACAACGGTCATCAAGCTGCCGATCATCGCAACCGGCAGTTGTTGGGCGATTGTTCCGCCGATCAGAACCAGCAGGCCAAACATCGCCGCACCAATCGCTGGCAGCGAACTGGCTCCGATGATCGACTTCAACTGGTTTGGAGAATCCAGATAGGGGGGCCATTCATTTCGATCGCGGCTGACGTGCAGTTGCCGATTGATCCAGACCTTTACGCCCCGGCGATTCGCCAACAACGCCCCGATGTGAGTCACGACCAGCGACAATAAAATCCCGATCAGCCCGAGCGTGATTGACACTCGCACTTCTTGTCGCGTTGGTTTGAAGCCGAGTCCGGCACAGATCGCGCACAGCAATGGATACACCAGCACGGCGATCACAAAGATCCGCAACAGGCCGCTGCCGACCAAGAACCACCAAATCGTTCGCGCTCGCTGCGGTTGCGGATCGGTGCGACACAGCCAGCCCGCCGTTCGCCAATCGTTGAAGCCGAATCGCAGACACAACACAATCACCCCGACCGCTGGCTTCGCTTTCAACTCGATCAGGGCAAACGCCAAAGCGGCCAGTAACCACCACGGCACATACCAATTCCAAGTCCGACCAGCGACCGGCTCGATCTCAAACGATTCGTAAGTGTTGGCGTTGTGACTCATTGGGCGAATTGTTCGGCCAGAAGTGTTCGCAGGCGTTTCCAGGAATCGTCATCCGCAGACTTGTCGTACTTCAACCCATCGATGCCGTGCTTGCCAGCATCCGGCACGGTGAAACTGTGTTTGACTCCTGGATACGAAACGAAGTCGTACTTCGCTTGAGCGTTATCGAGCACCGCACGGAAATCTTTGATCGCCTGTTCTGGGATGAATGTGTCCGCTCCGCCGTTGCAGATCAAAATCCGAGCTTTCACCGATTTGGCTTCGTCGGTCGTCGCGGTTGGCAACGCTCCGTGAAAACTCGCGACCGCTTTGAGCTCGGCACCAGCGTAAGCCAACTGCAACGCCGTCGATCCACCAAAGCAATAGCCGATCGCCGCCAACTGTTTCGCGTCGCACTGCGGTTGCGACTTCAACACGTCCAACGCTGTCGACGCGCGTTTCCGCCAATCCTGAACGTTCGCGCGAACGGCTCCTGCCATCTTTCCGGCATCCATCGGATGCTCGACCGTTTTCCCGCCGCCGTACATGTCGGCCGCGAACGCCACGTAACCGAGGTTCGCCAACTGCTCGGCCCGTTCGCGAGCATACTTATCCAAGCCCCACCATTCGTGAATCACCAAAACTCCCGGCCGCTTGCCGCTGAGCGCATCATCCCAAGCTACAAATCCACGGCACTCCAAATCGCCATGCTTGTAAGTAACGGTTTTCGTCTGGACCGCCGCATCCACCGGCAGAGCCGCTCCCAAAATTGCCAACAAAGTCATCAACGCCCGAATCATCAGGGATCTCCTGCTTCTTGGATTGTTCTCATCCGTGCGGTTCGTGTTCGTGGGATTCTTTGAGGACTTTAACGCGAGCCACAGGCACACAGATCGGAAACCCTTACTCATAGAGGCCCATTGTGGTCAGCCGATAAAGGATTCACAACTTGCCGCACGCGAGCCGCAGTTGTTGTTACTTATGCAGAAGGATGCCCGTGTTCCCGTGTCTTTTGTGTTTGTCTCCATTTGCCTGTCGGGAAAGTGCCGACAGAAAAACGAGGAAAGACAATCTCCGGCAGAGGAACGTTTTGGCAGGCTGGGATGATGAACGCAAGCATTATGGGATACGGTTCACACGCAAATCGATTGCCTGTCAAACTGCGCCGGAACGCGCACGCGAGTTGCGTGGGCGACGAGCCGAGCGACCCGACTTCAGATCCAAACGCTCGAGCAACGTTCGCAAAAACATCGTGGCCGATGAATGAACCCCGCGGCCTGAGCTGGCTCGCGGCCCCGCGATATTCAGCGTCTTTACTCGCCGCTCGACAATCCACTCAACCGCGAGCTCGATTGTTCCCACAATCAATGGATCGACAACCAGTACGGGGCGCCCCAATTTGTCTGCCTGTCGTTTGGTCAACGCCGTGCCGCCGCGCAGCGGACCGTGAACCACAATCAGCGTCGCATCGGAATCGCGAACATTCAGCTCAGTGCGATTCGAGTAACTTGCGGTTAGCGCCTCGGTCAACAGGTATCGCGACGGGATTACGCCATCTTCCGCCAACCGCCCGCGAGGACACCAGCCGCCGTACGGCAGGCCGCACTCCATAGCCACATCGAGCGCCGCTCGGTCCACCCCCGTCTGGCCGCCGGACACAATCCGCTCCAGTCGGCAGGTTGTCGGCTTGTCGGTCCGTCTTGTCATTGGGCTTCCGTGCCGAGGGAATAGTGGTCAGCAACTTTGGATGTTTAGCTACAGTTCGTTCGATCCTTCACCGAACATCAAACGCATTTGCGGATCGCGCTGAGCCTGCCATTCTTTGAACAACATGCTGGGTTGAATGTCGCGGTTGTTTTGATATTTGTCGCTGTGATACTCGGTGATCTCGCCTTGCACCGTGTGATAAAAAATCTGGCAGATCGGGACACCCGGATAAATTCGCACCGGCTGAATGGCGTACATCTCCAAAGTCCAATAACCGCAGAACCCGGCATCGCCGAACCCGGCCGTCACATGCACGAATAAGCCCAATCGTCCGATTGAAGACCGACCTTCCAGCATCGGGACCAAGTTGTGAGTCTCAGTCCGTTCGACGGTACGGCCGAGATACAACTGATTCGGATTCAGCACAAACCCTTCCGGCGGAATCGTGTACCGGCGGAACCGATTCGGTCGCCTCATGTCGAGCACGATTTCTTCGTAAACCAGCAGTTCGTTGTGCAGTCGCAAGTTGTAGCTGTTGGTGTTCAACAGCCGTTCTTCATACGGCTCGATGACGATGTTTCCACCAAGCTGCGTCTTGATTTCATTGCCGGAAAGAATCATCGGAACGTCCCGAAGTTGGGGAAGAAAATCAGGCGGACCACGACGGCCGCAAGGTAGGGGGTGAGTTCGTGGCGTGCAAATGAACGGCGTACGAAAGACAAAATACCCAATGACGCTGGAAGCCCTCATGACGAATGACGAAATGTGCCATCATTCATCACAATACACTTCACCGAAAATTCATTAGTCATTCGAGCAACGTCATTTATTCGTCATTGGGTATTTCGTCGTTCGTCATTTGTGCCGAGTCCATCGGCACGGTCGTCTTGAACTTAAACCCATCCACTCGGCTGACCGTCGCGACGCACACGACCGCCTGCAAGACCAGAACGCACACCCAGCCGACGGGGGATGAGCCGGTGTATTCTGGCAGAGTTTGGCCGGGGCCGTTCACAATCTTGGCGGTGATTTTTTCTTCCCGGCCGGAGACCCAGATCAAACACGGCATCAGGAAAATCCACAGTCTCGCTGCTTCGCCCGAGTTCTTGCCGCTGAGCCATAGCACCAGCAATGTCACCAAACACCACAAGCGAAAGCTCGCCAACGATCGGCTGGTCCGCAAACTTCCTTGTGTCCCTTTGATCCAAGATGACACCGCCAACAAAAACACCGGTGTTCCCACCGCCAGAGCCAACTCCAGCGGATTGACAAAAATCCAGTTCCAATACGTCCGCTTGTACTGGGCGTAGAAGCTGGCGTGATTCTTGAAATTCTGAGTCCAGGCCGTCACTAGATTAAAATCCGCCATCCATTGCAGAAACATCGTCAGCGCTACAAACGTGCTGAGCGCCGACACCACGCAGATCGCGAGACTCTTCATCCGTGTCGGCCTCGGATCGTTGGCTTCGGCAAACAGGAAATCGGCGATTGTCCAGGTCGCGGCCAGGAACGCGATTGGCAACATCGCCAATGTCAGATTCATCCCCAACCAAATCACTCCCCCCGCCAACATTGCGAACAAGCCCGATCGCCGCGACCAAGCTCGGCACCAAGTCGCCAAGAACAACGTCGCCATCAGGGGCATCCATAAGTCCGAGACCGGATGAAACACCGCCAGAGCGGGGACCAACGGCCACAGACACACAAGTCGCCAAGCCGCTTCACGACTGCAGGTGCGACGCAATAAACAGAATAACGGCGCGACCGTGGTCATCGCCGCCAAAGCCGCGAACAACGTCGACCCCCACAACGCCGCACGATCCAAATCCGTGATCGGAGTCGCCGACTTGGTGTTCGTTTCGGCCAAGATATCCAATGCGTCACGCACCGACTGCGGCTGATACTTCAGCAACCACGATTGAAGTTTTGGTGACTTCGCCACGAATCGAATGATCGTTCGATGCAGCATCACAAAGCCGGGCGGATGCGTGCCGAAGTGCAGAACATCCCCTTCTTTCAGACGCTCTGTGTACTTGGCCAAGTACTGCGGATCATCGTTCGCAGCGAATCGAGCCTCCGAGTAATACCCTTGAGTCGCTCGATACCAAACGACCCACGGCGTCTTCGACAACCGATGCGGGTCCGGCGGACATTCTTGAACCACGCCGTGCCAGATTGTTCCAAGCAAAATCAACCCGCTCAACCATGCCGTCGCCTCCCAGCGTTCCGCTTCCATGATTCGCCGATCGGCGAACAAGCAGAACACCACATATATCACAGTGACGATGCTGGCAATTCCCCAACCGAGCGACATTTCTTTCAGCGAGTCGCCATCGAACGGAATTCGATCCCAAGTCCACTCACCCGGCACGCCCAAGGGAATATCAGAAAACCACAGCAGCCAAATCGTCGCCGCCATGCCAACCAATTGAGCCAGCCCCAAAACGACTTTCCCCAAACGCATCTCCGCTCCTTCGCGAGATTTTCTGATTCAAACTCTTTTCTGCGCAGGCGATCCGGACTGTATTAGTCTCCGGACGTTGATGCATTTGTCCCGGAACAAACGCCCTCCGGCTCGCCTGCTGATCGTTCAGTACCGCGTCGCGCCGACCGGATTGTGAGCGGATCGCCCAAAAAGAGCGAGCCGCTCACGGCACGGATGCCAAGTCCGCTCGCAGCAATTGATACAGCGCGTCCAGCGACTGCGGGATGACTTTCGTATCCGCCACGATTGGCATGAAGTTCACATCGCCATTCCAACGCGGCACGATGTGCCAATGCAGATGTCCGGGCAATCCCGCTCCGGCCACACGCCCTAAATTCAAGCCGACGTTGAACCCTTCCGCTCCCATGACAAGTCGCAGCAGTTGCACCATTCGCCGAATCTGCCGTTGCAGGTCGAGCAATTCGGAATCAGACAGATCGGTCAATTCGGCTTTGTGTTCGCGTGGCGCGATCAGCAAGTGCCCGTTATTGTAAGGAAACCTGTTGAGCACGATCAGGGAATGCTCGCTCCGATCAACCACGTAGTTTTCGGCGTCGTGCGTTTCGTCTCGGTAATGACACAGAAAACAGGCCGGCTTCGGCGAATCGGCCGCCGTCGAAATGTAGCTCAACCGCCACGGTGCCCAGAGCGTTTCGTGCGACATGATCAACGATCTTTCGGAATGAACAACAACTGTTGAACCTGCAACGTCGACAACACATCCAGCCCGTTGACGGTTCGCAGTCGCTCGACACTGACACCATATCGTTTCGCAACACTGGCCAGCGTCTCGCCCGCTTGAACGGTGTGATAGGTTGCGTTCTGCGATTCCGTCGGCAACTGGATGACCGATTCCGTCTGGATCGGTTGCACTTCGGAAGTTAAGCCTCCGGAAGTTTGCGAACTCGGCACTCGCGAAGACGACGGCGGAAGCGACTGAGGTGGAATGATCGGCCCCGGTCCGCGCGGATCAACAACCGGCCGTCCACATCCGACCATCAAGAACAGCCAAAGTAGCTCATGTCGCCTCATGCGCGCCTCGACAATCCCTTATCAAAACGCAGGCTGAGCCGACTGGCCCGGCAACGTGGCGGATTCTGCAGCGCTCGCCGCCACCCCAGAGCAGACCGCTGTTGGAGTTGGCACGATCACGCCGCACGAGATTACGTACTGAAATGCTTGATCCAGTGTCATGTGCAAATCAACCAAGTCACTTTGTTTGACGTTGATTGTGTAGCCAGCGAACGGCAACGGAGTGCTGGGAATTAGCACGTTGACCAGTCGCTCGCCCGCCACGCCCTGGCATTCAGGCATCCCTTCACCGGTCACGAATGCCAGCGACCACATTCCGGGTCGAGGGTACTCAACCGCGACGACTCGATGATATTTCCGTTCTCGCTCGCCGAAAAAGAAATCTGTCACCTGCTTCACCGCTGAATATAACGCTCCGATCAGCGGCACACCCGAAACCAGCGATCCCGCCTTGTGCCCGATCCAGCGGCCCAGTCGATGTCCCACAAATCTCCCAATCGCGAAGATCAGCGCAATCGAAATCACGACCGCGACCAGACTCAGGTTGAACAAATTTGGAAAGAACTTCGTCCCGGCTAATTCCATGTAAATTCCGGTCGCGGTGCGCGGCATGTGCGACGGGCTGAGGCCGCGTGTCACTATCAGATCGTGATAGACGTAGGCATAGTCGGAATACGGCACCGCCTGCTCGCCGACGACCGGCACAAACGCCAATATGTCGGACTCCAAACTTTGCCGCACCTTGCTCGTCGCCAACTCGCGATCAGTCCCTTGAGCCATCTGATTGAGCAACTCCGTGCGATCGCGCGGTGCGATCAAGTAATCCCGTTCGCGAAACGGTAGAGCTGGCAATCCGTGAGGTTGTCCCAATCCGACGATCGGCCGAGTCCGCTGGACCGCTTTCGCGATAAAAAACCGCACGGCTGAGCTGATCGGAGAAATTACAAAACTATTGATCGCCGATCCGATCCACAACAAGATCACCAGCGTCAGGATCGGCGGCAGCGCGAAGGCCAAGCCGCGAAAGAAGACGCGTGCAGCCGACACCGGCGATGCGGGAACATCAGCAGTAGCAATCGAAGTTTGCGGCGGAAGCGACATGTTCGCCACATCCTCAATGAAAAAAAGAATCAAATCGAACAGACAATGGAATTGACGCAACGGAGTATAGTCGCGCCTCGAAACCGGTCCAACCGACGTTCCCACAATCACATTGAAGCCCGCACTACGTGCCTCGAAGCGTTAGCGAGGGCGAACGCTCCACAGAACATCAATTCCAAGGCTTGTGGAACGCTCGCCCTCGCTAACGCTACGGGTTTCTTCTCGCTGGGACCGCTCCCAACAGGCTTGAGCGGCAAGAACTGCGCGACTGGCGAGTACGGCAAGGTTCGCGTGAGTTTCGTATGTGCCTGCCTTCAGAGGCACACCGGGCATGACCGAAAACAGCAACCGCGATTTCGCTGGTCTTTGCAGCTTGCCTATTTTAATGCGGATCGTTTCCCAATGGCCGAATTGCGGACGTCAGAGTCACGCACAGCTTGACCACATGTCACGGGCGTTGCGACCGGCTGGAAAAACGACGTAACTCACTGGCAGATTAGCTGGTTGAGAAGTTCAAGGGGTGATTCCGAGCCTGCCGATTCACACCGCCAGACCTGCCATTTCTGTTGGTGAGGCCAATCCTGCATGGGCCTCGAAATACGACCGGGACGAACCCGGTCAGTTGGGTAACGGCATGGCTCCGGTGTGTGTGTGTGTGTGTGTGTGAAGGTCACATGGTTGATGGAACGGATCCGCTGGGAAATTTGCGACGCGCGTCGCGGGCGGTTTCCGACTTCTCCTCGGTGTCTGCAAATCGCCTGATCAAGTAACTCGGCACCATCAACTGATCGTGACAGCCCCAATTTGTCCCAAGGGAAGGAGACGCTGCTCTTATGAACTGGTTAAAAACTTTGACCGCTGTGGTCGCGACTTTTGGATTGGGCGGCGTGGCGCAAGCCGGCTTGTTCAACTCAGGTTGCTGTAACACGGGGTGTTGCGGAGCGGAGAAATCCTGCGGCTGCACCTCATCGAACTGCTGCAAACCCGTGATCGCTCGGCCATGCTACCGAACGGTCCACTGCTACCAACGACAATTCTCTCACTGTGAGTCGTCCTGCAAGCCTAAGTGCTGCGGTGGCGATTCCGGCTGCTGCCAAAAATCTGGCTGTGGCAACGGCTGTGGTAACAACGGCTGCTGTGGAACCAATGGCTGTGGTAACAACGGCTGTGGTAACAACGGCTGCTGCGGAACCAATGGTTGCGGCAACAACGGCTGTGCTCCGAACTGTGCCGCTCCTTGCGGAAACGCTTGTGGAGCGAACGGCTGCGGCAACAACGGTTGCGGCAACGGCTGTGGCCCGACGTGTGCCGCTCCTTGCTGTGGACCGAAGGCTTGCTGCGCTCCTAGCTGCTGTGCTCCGGCGTGCGGAAACAGCTGCGGCAATGGCTGCGGCAATGGCTGCGGAAACGGCTGCGGAAACGGCTGCGGCAATGGCTGCGGTCCGACCTGTGCAGCTCCCTGCGGCCCGAGCGCTTGCTGCCACAAAGGTGGCTGCGGAAACGGCTGCGGCCCGACCTGTGCGGCTCCTTGCGGAAACGCTTGTGGAGCGAACGGCTGCGGCAACAACGGCTGTGGAAACGGCTGCGGCCCGACCTGTGCAGCTCCTTGCGGAAACGCTTGTGGCTCGAACGGCTGCTGTGGAAACAATGGCTGTGGAAACGGTTGCGGACCGAAGGCTTGCTGTGCTCCGAGCTGCTGTGCTCCGGCCTGCGGCAATGGTTGTGGTCCGACCTGTGCGGCTCCTTGCGGAAACAACGGCTGTGGAAACAACGGCTGCTGTGGTAACGGCAACGGCTGTGGTAACGGCAACGGCTGTGGCCCGACCTGTGCGGCTCCTTGTGGCAACGGCTGCAACGCCAATAGCTGCTGTGGAAATGGCTGTGACGCGAACTCCTGCTGTGGCAATAGCTGCTGCAAGAGCAAGAAGTCGAAGTGCTGCAAAGACGACTGCTGCGTGATTGCTCAGTTGATCTATCAATCTCAAACCGCTTGCTACCCGAAAGATCGCCGGAAGGCTTTGGACAAGTTGGGCGATAAGTTCAACTGCGTCTGCCACCCGGAAATCATGTGCGCGTTCGTCTATGCACTGAACGATGCCGATCCGAAGGTTCGTGAGGAAGCGGCAGACGAGATCGGCGATCAGCTCCGCAAGAATCCTTGCTGCTGCTCATGCGAGATCACTCAGGCTCTGACGAACGCCTTGGCCGACTGTGCCAAGGGTGTCCGTAAAGAAGCGGAACAAGGCCTGAAGGCTTGTGGTTACCGCGTCGTGAAGGGCTGCTGCGAAAGCTGCTGCCAGAACGGCTGTGGTTCCAGCTGCTGTGCGTCGGCGTGCGGTGCTTGTGGTGCGACGGCTCCGGCCGGTGCTCCCGCAATGGCACCAGCTCCGGCTCCAGCGACTGACGCTGCTCCAGCTCCGGCCCCGGCTCCACCAGAAGAACCGAAGGCCTACTTCCCGTCACGTCTCAACGACGTTCAGACGACGAAGAAGATCACCAAGAGCAAGCTCGCGAATCTCTTCGGACTTCGCAGCTAGTTCGACTGGCCTGACGCAAGTCAGACCGACAATTTGATTCTCACGACCCCTCGGAGCAATCCGAGGGGTTTTTTCATTTGGTCGGCCGAATCGTGAGCAAACGATCTACTGGCGACGAAGTCGATTGAGAATTCACCCTCGCTCTCGCGTCGGGTTAGTGTCACGCAGTTCAGCAAACCTCAATCTCGTTAGTCAGCGCCAATTCATTGGCCGCATCCAGGGCCGCGTGCGTGGCCAGTTGCTTGTTGTAGTAGGTCGAGGTCCGCCCGGAGAGGAGCACTTCGCCATCTTGGACATCAACTCGCAAGCCGCGAATCGTGCCGCCAGTACGCAGCCGCACATAACGTTCGACCGTGTCAGCAATTTCTCGTAGCGGGATTTCGATTGGTCCGCGCGGACGATCCAGCAAATTTTGAGACGCCATTCTGTTCCTCCTTGAGTTTGCGCCGAAGCACAACGTTGTGAGCGAAACCGCTTGACGGTGTCCGACACCGTTCCCAAGATGCCGCCACCGTGACGACGGACTTTCCCGGGATGTCTCGCAAGTGCTGCTGAAGCGGGCGGAAGTGTACCACCCCAAAAAAGTCCGTCAAACCGAGTTTCCCGACTTTGACCGTATTCACTAGTCACTCACGATCAGTAAGGCTCCGCCGCATGGATGCTTCCGCGTTTGGTTTTCTCGAACGATTACTCAACACCCCCAGCCCGTCGGGCTATGAGCGGCCGATTCAAGATGTTGTTCGCCAGTTTTCTCAGCCGTTTGCCGCCGAGGTGAAAACCGATTGGCATGGCAACGTAATGGCCACGGTCAATCCGAGCGGTTCGCCGAAGATCATGCTGGCCGGACATTGCGATCAGATCGGCCTGTTGGTCGTAAACATCGACAAAGATGGCTTCTTGCGGACAGCCGCGATCGGAGGCTGGGATGTGCAGCAACTCGTCGGGCAACACATGCTCGTCTGGACAAAGTCCGGTCCGGTCAAAGGCGTCATCGCCCGAAAAGCGATTCATTTGCAATCGCCGGAGGACCGCAAGCAAGTGCCGGAGATCAAAGACCTATGGATCGACATCGGCGTCAAAAATGCAGACGAGGCCAAAGAACTTGTTAGTGTCGGTGATCCTGTGACGTTTGAACTTGGCCTGAGATCGTTGCGAAACAATCTGGTGGCGGCGCCTGGCATGGACAACAAGGTCGGCGTGTGGGTCGTCATGCGTGCGTTGCAGTTGATCGCGGAAGAAAAACCGCAAGCGGCCGTTGTATCGGTCTCAACCGTGCAGGAAGAGATCGGACTGCGCGGCGCTCAGACCAGCGCCTATTCAGTCAACCCACAAATTGGCATCGCGGTCGATGTGACTCACGCGACTGACTGCCCAACGATCGACGAGAATCAGCACGGAAAAATCAAGCTCGGCGCCGGTCCAGTGTTGTATCGTGGAGCGAATGTTAATCCAGTCGTCTTCGAGCGGCTGACGTCACTGGCCAAAGAACACGACATCCCGTTCCAGCCGGGCGGTCTCGCGCGAGCCGCCAGCAACGATTCCAATGTCATGCAAATCAGCCGAGGTGGCATCGCCACGGGACTCGTCACAATTCCAAATCGGTACATGCACAGCCCGGTTGAAATGATCTCGCTTGACGATCTCGACAATGCCGCGCAACTGATCGCGAAGTTCTGCTTGTCGCTGACGCCGAGTTGCGACTTCACGCCGTAGTCAATTACCCCGGCGTGGAGGTCGCCGATCTGGCTTGCTTGGACGTCGCTCGGTGCGGTCACGTGGGGCTTCTCGTCGAGATGCTGGCGCCGCTCCAGGTCGTCGGACGAATGTCTTCGTCGGATCGCGCAACGCGTCGAGATTTCCTTGCAGGCTTTTGATCAGCAGTCCGGTGTCGCTCCCCAGTGCGAGCATTGTAAAACCTTGATCGCGTCGCATCTGCAAGTCCGCTTTGTCGCGGCACAGAATGCCACAGGGTTTGCCCTGACGGCGAATCTTATCTTTGATCGCGATCAGTTTCGCTGCGACGCCCGGACCTTCCCATTCTCCCAATGAACCAGCCGATGCCGAATAATCGGCCGGACCAAATTGGATCGCATCGACACCAGGGATTTCGCAGATTTTTTCAATGCACTCCCCAGCCGAACTTGTTTCCATGATCGGGATGACCAGTGTTTCCGAGTTCGCTTGAATTGTGTCGGTTTTCAGCCCCATGCCCCAATGAGTCGCCCGTTCGCCACCGACTCCGCGACAGCCCCACGGAGGATATTTGGCGAAGGTCACTGCCCGTTCAACTTCATCTGGCGAGTAAATCTGCGGCACGATGATCCCACCTGCCCCCAGATCGAGTACTCGTTTGATCAGCCCCTGCTCGACCTCCTGAATCCGCACGAGCGGCACGGTGTCCGAGTTATTCGTGGCTCGAATGTGTTCCAGAATTTCCTTGAAGTCGAGATGCCCGTGCTCGGCATCGATGACGACGTAGTCCAGTCCCAACATGACCGCGATCTCTGTAATCGTCGGAGCTTCGAGTGTGACCCACAACCCGGTCGTTGTTTGCCCTTTCGCCAACTTACGTTTAAGGGGATTCGGAAACTTCATGCTTCAAATCCTTTTGTGCGACCCGCAGTGAAACGAAATTATTGGATGCCGACTCACTCAACGTAGAGGAATTCGTTCAGGCTCATCAGGACTTGGGCAAAGTCGGCGAAGGCCAGTTCTCGAGGATTCGGCTTCGTGGCGGATTGGTATGACTCGGTTTGTTGAGTCAGGAACGCTGTTGCCGCTGCAATTTCGGTGGCCGTCGGATTGCGTCCGGTCGCGGCGAGATAGCCTTCAGTGACGGAGGCGGCCAACGGTTTATCGGCAGCACCGGCGAGTCGGCGGCCGAAGTTCGTTGCCCAGCGACGAACGTGTTCGTTGTTGAGGAAGTGCAGCGCTTGCGGAGCGATCGTGGTGCTTGGCCGGTCGCCGACGCTGACCAGCGGTTCGGGGGAATCGAAGAGTTGCATCATTGGAACCAAGCGGCTGCGCTTGACCATGAAATAGATGCCGCGCCGTTTGTGACCGTCGTCCAGCGTGCCGGGACCGAATGGCGTCCGATCCAGTTCGCCGCTGACCGCCAACATCGAGTCACGAATGACTTCGGCTTCCAGGCGGCGCGGCGAGCGGCGCCAATGAAACTGATTTTGCGGGTCGAGCTTCGACTTGGCCGCGTCGAACGTTGCCGTTTGTTGGTACGTCGCACTGAGCATAATCAACTTGTGCATCGCCTTCAGTCGCCAACCAGCTCCGGATCGCGGATTGGCAATTTCAGATTTGTCTGGCGAGACAATCAGAGTGGCGGCGAGCCAATCCAAAAGTTCGGGGTGAGTTGGTCGTTGGCCCATTGCGCCGAAATCGTTCGGAGTGGCCACGAGGCCGACGTGGAAATGATGCTGCCACAGCCGATTGGCCATCACCCGAGCCAACAATTGACCGGGACCGAGCTGCGTGTCGGTGATCCAATTCGCCAGCGAGCGGCGGCGATACGAAGTCTTCGATCCGGCCGGCGGCGTTTCGAGCCAGCGCTTTTCTCGATCGTCTGTACGCATCAGGACTTGCAGGAAACTCTGCGAAGCCACGTCCACTTTTTGATTCGTGTCGCCGCGAAACAGGAAGTGCGAGTGCTCGAAGAAGTCGGCACCCTGCGTGTGATGTCGAATCGGCTTAACCCCTTCGCTGCATACCATGACTTTGGCCAACTTCGGCTTCGGAGCTTTCGCGAGACTGTCTTGCATCACTTGATTCAGTTTTCGCCAATCGGCATCAAGCGATTTGAACCAGTTCAGAAGGGCGGTCGATTGCTCGGCGGATCGTTTGTCGGGCGCGACGGCCAACGCGGCCGAGGCTGCGGCCGGCAAAGCACCGCCATCCAGACTGATCGGGCCGGGTGCGGTCGCGATCGACAAGCGCGGTCGGCCAATGTTGTGTTTGTTGTTGCCGTTGAAGATCAGCGTGAACGTCAACACGCTGCCGCCGTCGTTGCCGATCGGTGATTCCGGTTCAAACACCGCCGCATGATCTTGCCCAAACTTCGGATCAATCGCCCAGCCCGACTTCGCGTCTGCGTCAATTGCCAGCTTGATCGCCAAGTGCGGACCTTGATCGTAGCTCGAAATCGCATTGACGAATTTCACGTTCGTGGCTCCGCCTTTAGGCGGTGCCTTCTTTTTTGCATCGCCATCTGTCGCCACGCTGCCTGAAGGCGGAACTACGAGCGGAACCACAGTCACTTTGAAGTCGGTCAGATCAATGTTGCCGTTGTCCGCGCGGCCTGGTCCACCTTTCGTCATGCTCGGATGCGCGAGGGCCTCCAGTCGGATCGCCGTGATACCGGACAAGTCCGTGTGTACGACGAAAGTGTATGTTTCGAAATCGGGATTCGTGCCGCTGGCCAGAATGCTGCCGTCATCTTGTTTTGCGAGCGTGGCTCCGCCGGCGGACTTCATTTCGACCGGAGTCAGGATCGTCCATTTGGCTGTGAGCTGCGACTTTCCCTCGGCTTTGAAAGCGGCTTCGGATTTTTCCCAATCGGCCAGCCGCTGCGGCAATTGTTCGCGTTCAAACTTTGCAAGCGCCTCGGCAAGCGGCAAGTGGACGATGTCGAACGCGGCCTTCTCGCGTTTGTACGTCGCGGGGTCCATGTCGAGATCGACTTCGCTTCGCACGGTCGTCGTGAATGAGGCCAACATCCGGTAATAGTCAGCCGCCGGGATCGGGTCGAACTTGTGGTCGTGACATCGCGCGCATCCGACCGTCAGACCGAGAAACGCACTGCCAGTCGTGGCCGTCATGTCGTCGAGCGCGTCGTACCGAGTCCGCTCAACTTCGTTCGCCGTGATCTGCGTCGGGAACACGCCGGCTCCGAGAAATCCAGTTGCCATCTGAGCCAACGGGTTCTCCGGTTCGAACTCATCGCCGGCCAACTGCCACTTCACGAATTGGTCATACGGCATGTCCTGATTGAGAGCCTGAATGACGAAGTCGCGAAAGTGAAATGCGAACGGCCGATCGTAGTCTTGTTCAAACCCGTGACTCTCGGCGAAGCGAGCCACATCCAGCCAGTGCCGCCCCCAGCGTTCACCATAGTGCGGCGAAGCCAGCAACTTGTGGAGCAGTTTTTCATAAGCCTTTGGATCGGGGTCATTCGCGAACGATTCGATCTCAGCCGGTTCCGGTGGCAGGCCGATCAAATCAAAAGTCGCTCGCCGAATTAGCGTCCGCCGATCAACCAGCGGATTCGGGCTGAGTCCAGCTTCACGCAGTTTTGCGACCACGAACTGATCAATTGGCGAGCGAACCCACTTCGCGTCATCTCCGCCAACATCCGGCGGCGTATTCACTTTCAGCGGCTGAAATGCCCAAAACTCACGAGCCTCCGCCGGCACCTCCCGATGAATCCACGCTTTCGGATCAGCAGCCTTCTCATCCTTCAGCGACTTGTCGTACGGAAAGCCGAGATCAATCCACTTGCTGATCGCGGCGACATGCAAGTCGGACAATTTGGCTCCGTCCGCCGGCATGTGCGGTTCTTCTTCTTGCTTGATCAGCTTGACGAGCAAACTCGTCTTCGACTTCCCGGCCTCAACCGCTTGGCCCGTCTCGCCCCCTTTCAACAATCCCTCGCGAGTCGTGAGGTCCAGCTTCCCTTCCAGTTTCTCGCCCCCGTGACACTTCACGCACCGGCCGATCAAGACCTGCCGCACCTCCTTCTTGAACAGTTCCAATCCTTCGGCACGCTGTTTGGCATGAGCCGGATCAACGGCTGCCGGATCGCTCTGTGTCGATTTCTGATCGGCGCTAGTCGCAACAACCGCAGAAATGGCAAAGGCAAACATCGCGGCAACAAATCGAATCCACATCGGTGAGAACAGCTTTATTGGTTTCATTGGTCGAATTCCTGCAAGGCTGAAGTTGCGTCGCCAAACGTCGGCAGACTTTGGCTAATTGGACCTGCATCGTGGGATTGGCTTCCTGGCCTGTCGGATACTCTGAAAGTTGACCGACTAGAAGCCTATCTCAGTGCTTACTTTTCAATGCGGATCGACTTAGCTGCGCGATCCAATGTAACCGGCCCAATGCCCAACGCTCAACAAGCAACAACAACGCGATGGTCGGATTTTAACCGCCACGCCGTCGGCCTGCGTGCGAATCCGCAGCGAAGATCGTTGGTTTGCGTCTGGCCTTAAGTGGACCCAAAGAGTTGGACAGTGCTCGGTCACGAAGACCGACAATCGTGGAAACGTCGATGCTCTCCAAAAGTTCGCGGGCTTCGTCAGCCGACAGCACTTGCGTCTTGCCCTTTTTGATCGCATATCTCGGCCCGCGAGCCGAACTCGTCGGATTCGTCTTGAGCACCTGACCGACAACCAGCCAGTCGCCGAGCATCCGCAGTGCGGCAATACTCTGCTTGACCGTGGTGGTAGCTGCGAAGCTCATCAACTCCTCAATGTAGAGCGAGACGTGGAACGACGAGATTTCCGCCAGCGTGAGTCGTCGTTGGTCGCACCAGTGAAAGAACCGGTGGGCCGCTCGCAGATAGGCCATCCGAGTATTTTGATTTCGAAGATGGGCGACGAAAAATTCGACGAACCGCCGTTGAGCGTCCGGTCCGGCCTGCACAAGGACAAGCGGCAACACGCGGGTAATGACGACAACCGGTTGCAGGCGAGCGGGCAAATGCCAGCGGTCCTGCGATTCTCGATGCTCATTCCGACAATGCTGGATCAGGGACTCGACCGACGAAAAGCACTCGTCCGGTCTGCGTCGGAACAATTCATTGTGTGCCTGGGTCAACGTACTCATGGGGGCCTCCGAAAATGAAAAGGAACGATTCTCAGGTGCGATCTGCTCGAACATCGAACAGACGCACCGATCGTGCCCCCGGATGCCGTCCCGCGCAATCGCAATCGCGGTGACGAGTCAACAATGGCTTGTTGTTGTCAAGTCAATCTACTCGCCGACATTATCGCTCAAAAGAACCTGCGTAGCACTTTCGGCAGTCGTGGTCATTCATCGTGGTTCAGGATGATCGATAAGGTCATTGTCGGCGGCGATCACGTTGAGCGGATTCCAGCCGTGCTTAGATCGCGGACTCACCCACTCCACGGCCTTGCCATGCGAAAGATCGTTGATGTGGTTGGTCAGTGGCATGGAAACCTTAAATGTCGTCCGTCATCTCCTGTACTTGAATTGCATCAGGCGCAGCTCGGATCACAGTAGCTCGGGAATGGTACCGACTACTTTTGAATAAGAAGCTGACCGAACTGCTTCCCAACACTCGGGTCTCTTGGCCCACTCTGAGATCATCCTCCCGTTGGATAAACGGTGTAGTACTTCGTTCACCTCGACTGCCCAAGTTCTTAGTTGCTGACGGAGTGCATCGGAGATGTCTTGGCGAGCCCAGATCTTTTCGAGGCTTATTTTGTCTCCGAGACGAATGGCGAGCACGGAAACCAGATAGTTGGCAACATTTCCCTGAAACGCCGGGAACATGGGACGAACCAATGCGGTGGTTTTCTTGAAGAGAATGGCTTGGGCAATCATGGCCTTGTAAGCAGCGACGTCGGGAAGCGGTGCCGGTGGCTGCCCCTCGACCTCTCGTAGACTCTCCATGAATCGCTCGAAATTCTTCTGCATTCCCAAGCTGACGATGTCGGGCCTTCCGCTCCAGGCGTTCACATACTTTGCCAGATCAGTCTTGGTGAACTTTCTCGCCGGAGGGACAACAACCTGCTTGAGGTGCTTGAGCCGCACTGGAGTCGTTCCTTCCCGAGCCAGCATCGTGTTGTAGCTGCCGGCGGCACGCTCATAGAACCAGCGCCCCACCCCATCCGGGCAATAGGTCGTCAGCGAGAGTTTCTCAATCTCGACATGGAACGGCTTGTTCGCCGACAAATCGGACTGCTTCACGGAATTCTGGCTGTTGGCAAACCTGGAAATATCTGAGATCAAAGATTCTTCGGCGACAGCATCTTGTGACCGTAGAACGATGATCTTCGCCGGTACGCGCACCTGCGATAAGTCGATCTCAGGGGATTTCTTCTTCGAGAAGTAGATCGAAGCCGTTGTCTGCCCGCCGTTCACGATCTGCATGCCTTTGAGCCACAGTATTCCCGTGCCGCCATCAGCGGTTTTTCCGAGATGTGCTTCATCTGCAACGACGACGATTCCATTGTTGTAGGCCATGAATCGTTCGGGGGTGTCGCGCAGCGTGTCTCTGATGCCCTTGTTGACCTTCCCGGTCGCGTTCAGAAAGGAGCGGACGTTGGCCTCCAGGAGACGTGCTCCATACTTCTCGTAAATGAATCGCAGGGCCTCACCAGGAATGACTGTCAATGCGTAGTCGTATTCGTCCTCCTTCTCACAAGGGATATAGACGCACGGCAATGCTCCGCCGGACACCTCTTCAAAATTCACAACGAGTTCGTCTCGCGGCTTGCCCTCAGACAAATGGCGGTGCAACCGCTCGATGTCCATGACTTCCAGCTTGATGGTCTTGCCTTTGACCTCTCGTGATTTGAAGGTCTTCGCCTTCGACTGCCGATCCGTCAGCACATAGATCCGGATCTGGTCAAGGTCGGCGTAAGTGCCTTGAATCGTGACCGCCAGCGTATAGGCATCGTTCGATTCATCCATCGTCGCTGCCAGTTTTCCCTCAGCGCACCTAGCCAGAAACCGCAGGCATTGCTCGGCGGCGGTCTTGGTCTCTGAATCGGGGACCGGCAAGATCAGATCAACGCCGTCGTAGAGGCTCACAAACAGGTCGAGTTGATCAGCTTCTTCTGAAACTGCAAACCCGCTCAGCCGCAGCTTGGCATTTCCGACTCTCGCTTCATAGTGGCAGACCTGCGGCTCAAACGTCATGCCGATCTCGGACATGTGGTCCATGACTTTCTCGGCGAAGACGGACTCTGGATAGGGGTACGCCTCCCCGGCTTCACCCATCCTCTCGCCAATCTCAGCCTGCACCTCTGCTTGTGTCTGCCGCAGGAATTCAATCAGTTCCATGTCTTATGCCACTCCCAGTTTCTTCAGCGAATCAAGAAGCCCGACATCGCCATCGGGAACCAGGTCCAAGTCAATTTCGTAGCGTGCCTCTCGGATAGCGATCGCAACCGATCCCCTCGTTATCCGTGGAAAGCCCTCACAAACAGGCAACATCCGACTGCCCGCACACGCGATTCGGCGAACGTACCGCTCCGCGAATTCGTCGAAGTATCCCGCGTGCAGAAGACGAGTGTTGAAGCCCGCAAGCGCCGGAGGATCGTCAGCAAGCGAGTCGCGCATGTCGGAGATCAATTCCGGCAGTGTTACCCCCGCAGCTCCCAAGGTTAGCCGGACTCCGACGAGATACAGCGGCTGAACCAGCGAATCATCGAGTTGATCCAACGACCCAATCGCTGCGGGAAACCCTCGGTTAGACAAGGTGCTTTTCACTTCGATCGCGCCAGTCCCAAGGCGGAAATCTTGCAACTCATCCAGCGGGCCTTTCCATGCTTCGA
Organism: Planctomyces sp.; assembly: GCA_031375695.1. GTDB lineage: Bacteria > Planctomycetota > Planctomycetia > Planctomycetales > Planctomycetaceae > SXKJ01. Next base: position 4,237 of record JANMIF010000233.1, on the reverse strand, counting down.
TACTGATAGCCGCTGGCAAACCGACAGCGAAGAGTTGCCGCAGGAACTCCAGTTCGCCGAAGAGTCCGACTTCCGCCTCGGCACTCAAAACACCGTCCGAGCCTCGGCGCATGAACTCCTGCCAAGCACGAATTCTGGAAAGGAACACCTGGATGGTTCGACCGTCGTTGCCGCCGGACAGACCCGCCAGTGTCGTAACAACGTCCACCACCATCATCGCAAACAGGTCGAGGCTGCCAGCACTCTGGCGGCGAAGAGCAATCCACCAACAAGATGCTCCTTCATCTTCAATGTCCGCTCGTGACATGAGAAAACCGCGGCCCTGCGGAAGCTGATCGGCAGGCGGCACGTTTCCCGATGCAAAACCGACCAGAAGTGCCTCCTCATTGCCAGGGAAGTGACGGCCAGCGCGAAGCCGGCACGGGCCACCAAGAGCCACCGGAATCGTCCGCCAGCCCTCATCGGCAATTTGACCAGCGAGTGCTCGCCACGCGGCGAGCAACTCCTCGCGTTCAGTCCGCAGCGCCATATTCCTGTTCCCAAAGAATGTTGTTGAAGATGATCTCAGAGTGGACCAAGAACCCTGAGTGCTGGGATGCCGTTCGGTCAGCCTCTTATTCAAAAGTCGGCGGCGCGATTCCCGAGCTAATGTGATCCGAGTTGAAGCATTGATCGACTGCGTCTCGCCGAGCTGTTTCGGTGGCTCACGCACCCTGCGACAACTTGCCTATACTCAATTGAGACAAATTCGATATTCCGCTCGGCTGATATTGGGCGGCGAGGTGCTTCCCGATCAAAACTGGATGGCAGCTTGTTGGCAGAGACGAATTGACATGGCTCGCTCCGATCTTCTCAAGCGCCTTTTTCGTGCTCATCAGCGTGCCGATCACGCTGGGTTTCTGGACGCGGCGCGTGAAGTCGTGGATGACGAGCGCCGGAAACAACATGGTGTGTTGGCTCGTGAACTGGCCGAGATCCTCGAAGGAATTACTGCGAGCGGCGGCATCGCGACTCCTCGGCTGGAGCAGGTTCCGAAGGACTGCGAGCGAGCAACCGACCTCGTTGAAGTGCTTCAGCCGCAGCGCCTTCTTGAAGACCTTGTCTTGAACCCCCGCCAGCTCGGCACGTTGAACTCCGTCTGCGAGCAGTACCAGCAGTGGGATGTGCTAGCGGCGAACGGTTTGCGAGCATCGACTCGGCTCCTGTTCTGTGGTCCGCCTGGCTGCGGCAAGACGGCCACTGCCGAGGCAATCGCCAGTGCGGTCGGCCTGCCGTTGCTCTATGTGCGATTCGACTCGGTCGTTTCAAGTCTGCTCGGCGAGACCGCTGCGAACTTGAGGAAAGTGTTTGACTTCGCGGCGAAGGGTGCGTGGGTTGTGCTGTTTGATGAGTTCGATGCGGTTGGTCGATCGCGCGACGACGTGACCGAGCACGGCGAACTCAAACGCGTCGTCAATTCATTTCTGCAAATGCTGGATCGCTTCACCGGCCGATCCATCTTGATCGCCGCGACAAACTTCGAGCAGTCACTGGACCCGGCCTTGTGGCGACGGTTCGACGAGGTCTTGCGGTTCGAGAAGCCGGACCTGACGCAGGTGGAACGGCTGGTGCGAATGCGCTGTGCCAGTTGGTTACCGAAGAACGCCGCGATTGAGTCAGTAATCGGCAGCTTGGAGGGAAGCAGTCATGCGGATGTCGAACGAGTATGCCTCGATGCCGTGAAGCGGGCCGTGCTGGAGGGCAAGCGAGTTCTGCTTGCCGAGCATTGGGAGTGGGCAATTGACAGGCACCGACAGCGTGACCAGATTGTCGAGTCACAACGGACGGACCAATCGCCTCACGTCGACCGCGAATAAACATGCCTGGTGAACTCGATCAGCCGAATCGACTTGCCACCGTTCGTCGAGACGGCTCCGACGACAATCTTCCAGCACTCGCCGGTCATGGCCGATCCGGTTCAGATTCCTGACGACGGACCGTTGGCTTGTGTGGTCGATTCCGGCATCGTTTCAGGTCATCCACTCCTGCGCGACTTGGTTGTGGATGAAGAAGACTTTGATTCGGGCGAAGACACCCCCGTTGACCTCGAAGGGCACGGAACAGAGGTCGCGGGTGTTGTGGCCTACGGAGACCTGCGAGCGTGTCTCGAATCGGGCGACACATGGACGCCGAAAGTGCGACTCATCAATGCGAAGGTGATGAAGGTCGCCCGTGACTGGGATGGCAAAACCCGGGCGACGTTCGCTGACGATGAACGTGCCGAAACGCAGATCGCGAATGCCATCACGAGATTTGCAACAGACCCCGATCGCAGATGCCGAATTTTCAATCTGTCGCTTGGAAATCCTGACCTCGTACTCAATCGCGGGCATCAGCTTCCGTGGGCGATGCTGCTCGATGAACTCGCTCGCCAACACGACATCGTGATCGTCGTTTCGGCGGGAAATGTGTCGTCGCCCGACGTGCCGCTAGCTCCATCAGCCGAAGAGTTTCAGAAGGCTGTGCGTGAGCAAGTTCTCAGCGACACGCACGCACTGATCGACCCGGCCAGCGCAATCAATGTGCTGACCGTCGGAGCGCTGGCACGTCACGATGTTCCGCATCCACGCCAACGCAGCGAAAACCGGCCGGACCTTGTCGCCTCTCCGAAGAATTGCCCGTCACCATTCACGCGAACCGGACTTCTGAGATCGAACGGCAGTGGAACCTGCCGAACGGTCAAACCGGACCTCGTCGCCTACGGAGGTAACTACTCACTGGCGTCTCTGGCGACGGACGGCCAATGGAACCAACAGGACGCTGCCCTTTCGGAGCCAGTGCTCAATTTCAATCACGCTGCTCTTGGACGACCACTTCGCTACAGCTCTGGCACAAGCATCGCGGCCCCGTATGTGACTCACGTCTGCGCGATCACCGAGCACCGATTGCGACAACTCAATAACAACCAGCCCGTCTCCGCGAATCTGGTGCGAGCGATCGTCGCACACAGCGCAGTCGTGCCAGCGGAAGCCTCGCATTGGCTGAGTGATGGGCATACCGAATCCGAGTCGCTCATGCGTCGCCTGAGAGCAGTTGGGTACGGTCGGCCCGACTCAGATCGTTCTTGTTTCTCAACGGAAAACCGAGTCTTGCTTTACGCCGAAGCTCAACTTGCGGAGCGCCGATTTCACCTCTATCGCCTGGAATTGCCGGGCGAGTTCATCACAGAGAAGGGGCATCGCAGCATCCGCGCCACACTGGCGTTTGACCCGCCCGTGCGAGGCAGTCGGCTCGAATATCAGTCGCGGGCCATGACGATGCAGCTTATTCGCGGAGTCTCAACAGAAGAGATTGGCACGGCGCTGGCAAAGCTCGACGGCGACGCCACCAATGTTTCATTGCCCGGCCGAGCGAAGCGGTTTCAGCCAACGCTTTTCGAGTGGTCGACTTTGCAATCACAAGTCTGTGAGGGACACGTCAAAACGGGTTTCGTTTCAATGGACGACGCCGAAGAAAACCGTCATGTGTGGCATCTGCTCGTGGGATGCAAACACCGCTTTGAGGTCGACGAAACGGATATTCCTCAGAACTACGCCGTCGTGTTATCTCTGGAACATTCCAATCAGACCGTCCGGCTCTATCAACCACTGAAGAATCAAGTTCAAGTAACCGAGCCAGTTCGAATTCAGATCGGCAGACAACTCTGACAGAGACCTGTTGCCTCAATGCAAACGGCTTCGAGTGGGATACCACCAGCCGTGATGGCTCAACCGAGAAACACCTCGGCTCGGTGCTTTTCCAAAAAGGTTGGATCGGGTTGGAATTTCTCCGGGAGACGCATCGGTCTTCCCTCAAATGCGAGGAATGATGTCCGAAGAACATCGTTCGTCGCCGCAGATCGAAGCTCGCGCGACAAGATGAGGCGATATTCGCCGTCAAACGTGACAAGTCCTTGATCAAACGCAGCGTCGTGGATTCGGGACAAGCAAAGGCCGTTTCGAGGATCGGCCCGGTGCGTTGGAAATTCACTCCAGGGCAGAATGTGACTAGCGATCAGCAACGAAGGAAGCGCGATGTCGGTGACGCAGCACCGTGATTGATATGACGCCAGGACGGACTTGCGAAAGAACCGTTGCGCCAGCCGGACTTTCACCGTTCTCGATCCTTCGGTATTTCCCGTGAAGCCTTCGCTCGCTCGACGCTCAGACTCCGGCGCAGTGGACGGGAACGTAATACCAAGCCGTTCACGAAGTGATTC
>JANMIF010000210.1:0-11693 GCA_031375695.1 Planctomyces sp. | reverse complement strand
CCCCGGCGGGCGAAACATTCACGGCAAAACCTTCTCAATCTCCCGGACCAACAACGGCGGAACGTTCGTGTCACGCCAAACACCCGAATTCTCTGCGTATTCTGCGCTACACTTCCAACAAGGCAAATTAGCCTGCCGTGACACAACCAGCGGACGCTTTTCTCCGGCCGACATGTTTTTCGGTAACAGCAGGATTCCGGAGGCGATCACGTCGTCCACGACATCCAGTTCGATTTCGTAGCCGAGGTACTGCTCCGTTTCGAGAACCCGTCGAGATCTCGCATGGAACGGACTCCGCGCCGGGGGCAGACGGCCGATCAATTCGTCATGGACCCAGTCGCGCAACGGCCCACGAGTTTTCTCCCATTCCTCCGCCGACGTCGAACTCCACAGCCATTTCGCATCTCGTACTTGATGACTCCGGCGCAGAACGCTTTGAACGTGAACCTGCAACTCGTCGAACTGCCGCTTCTCACGAGCGACCGCGTCTCGATGCGCGACACCAATCCGTGCAGCGTCCGATTGCCAGACTTCCGGTTTCGCAACAAGTTCCCGCTCGATCCCCAGACCGGCAGCGAAGGCTCGCAACGCCGCATCGGTTCCGCTGTGACCGGCCCCTTCCGAACCGCTGACGGCCAGAACGAGTTCCTGCTCGCGACCCAGTTGTCGAGAGATCGTCGCGGCCCGTTCGAATTCCGCACGCACTGACGCGAGTCGATTATTGACGATCCAACCGGGTGCCGCGCTGGCCCGGCGTCCCTCTCGGGCGGCGGGCGGTCCAGCGACCTCGACCGCGCCGCAGGCTTCGATCACCAACCGCCTCGGCGCGATCAAACCCGCCAGTTCCGCATCGCCGAACTCCGTCAACAGCCCCCACACATTGCGATAGATCGGCTCCTGCCAGATCTCTTCCCGCTCCTGAAAGTAACCGCAGACCAAGCTGGCCTGAAGGCGCGTATCGATCGCCGCCGAGTACATCGCCAGCAGTGCTCCTTCACCAACTCCGACAACGCCAATCGGAATCGGTCGCGGCGCGTGTTGCTCGATCAGATCGACGGCGGCGAGCACCTTCTGCACTTCGTAACCGATGACATGCCGACCCACTTCAAAGGCTTGCCGAGAGAGGAACTCGCGATGCGGCTGATTCGTGAACGCGACGCGCGGGTTTCCGGAGAATTCGTCGCGGCGACTGATGAGCGTCGGGATCGCCACCAGACATCCCGCCTCGGCCAAACGGCGAACGAACTGCACCGACTCGGACAATCCGTCGCTCACGCCGCAGAACATCTCCGGCGTCCAATCCGCATCCGGAAGTGCCACAACACCCGCGCGCTGGGTCGCGGGCACCAACAACAGACCCTCCGCAGTCACACCTTCAAGCACCGCCCAACGAACCGCATGAACGGTCACCCGACGATTCCGTGCGACGATCGACGATCGGTCCAACGTCGCAACGAGTTCAAAGTGATGCGAGTTCGACGGCTCGGCCGTCAACCGTGGATCGATCACGCCAATCGCTGCTCGGAATCGTTCGCGATGGCCGGCAACACTCGCGACGTATGCCGGTGTACTGGAGTAATCACGGTTCCAACGAACCGCACGTCTCTCCCGCGAGGCCGCGAGTTCGCGCAGGCAGAAACAGTTGAGACCCGCCACCATCACTTCATCCAGCGGTTGGTCTATCGTCAGCGCCGCTGTACCCGGGAGCACATGATCGGCGGCGTACGACGTGGTCAACGGGCACAACCAGAGTATGGCAAGGCAGATAAGACTGAGTTTCATGGTTGTTCATCGTATGTCAGAGCGAAGGGTTCCCAGTCCGTTGCGTGCTCGATCGGCAAGTCATTCGACGAGTTTGGCGACAGCCATTCCGATGCCGGTCCCGCCGCCGCCTGATCCGTTATAGAACAGCCGCAGCCGGTCGTTTTCCCGCAACACGCATGGGTAGCCGATCATGCCACTGTCCCACGATCCCGGCTGAAGCGTCAGGGAAACATTGCCCGAATCAGTGCCACGATCCCACGTCAACCCATCCGAACTGGCGGCCTCGGCCAGGGCATACGTTTTGAACTTCGTACCCAGACCGGTATAGATGCCGCGATACCCCTTTTCCGTCCTCCAGACGTTGAGTCCCACTACGCCGATGTCTTCCGTCGTCACATCGCGACGGCGCTCGAGCACGATTCGGCGGTCACTCCATTCGATGCCATCATACGAATGCGCGGCGACACAGACCTTGTGCTCGATGACGTGCCAAGTCCCGTTTGCCAGATAGTTGGGGTTCTTCAGTCCCGGCAACAGCGTGTAGTACATGCGGTACAACGTTCGGCCATCGGGCTGCGGCAGAGCGATGATGTTTCCCAGGCCGACGAGTGCCTGGCAATTAGGATACTCGTTGACACCGTCTCCCTGAAGTACCGGTTCGGACGACTGTTTTTTCCAGTGCCGCAGGTCGTCGCTCTGTGCCAAGCCAATGCCCCAATAGTTCGAGAAATGCTGCTTCCCTTCGCGACTGCTGCGACCGGAATAATAAAGATGCCACTTTCCACCAATGCGATGGACGCAGGGATATGTGGCCGATCGTTCGTCAAACGCATTCTTCGCCCCCAGCTCGAGAATCGGCCCATGCCGCTCCCATTCGGTCAGCTTTTCGGGATGCGCTGTCGCCAGGCAAATCCGCTGGACTCCATCCTTCCCGATTCCCGCATAGAACATCCACCATTGGCCGTCATGCAGCACGACAAACGGCCCCTGAGCGCCGCTAGTATCGAAATCGGATCGAGGCACAAAGATCGGATTGCTCGGATCGCGTTCCCAGGAATGCAAAGCGAACTTTCGATTTTCGTTCGCGGCCACACCCGCAACGCAGTTGTGCCTCCACAACAGAGTGCTCGACGCTGCGGCTGCGGCTGTCAGAAAGTGACGACGGGACGTCGGAATAGCGGAGTCGCTGTTCATTGGTAGTACACCGGGACTTCGACGTGAGTCGCATCTGCGATGGACTTACCGTACGCAGCAGCGATTGTGTGGTCAGTATCACGAAGGGTCAAGCAGTGTCCGCACTCACGAGGTGATCGCTTTCGTTGGCTCAAGGGCGACGTGACGAACTCGTTGGCGCTTCCAAGTGTATGTGATGTGAACCAGTCCGTCAGCGGTTTGAATGATCGCCGGGTAGCTGAATTCGCCGGGTTCCGTTTCGAGTACCAGCGCGGGTTTTCACTCTTTGCCGTCTCACGAGATGGCTATGTTCAGGGGCGAGCGGCCTTTCGGATTGTGGTTATAGACAATCATGTGTCGGCCATCGTTGAGAGTCACGGCATCGGCCCCGGCGTTCGGACTCGGTAGCGACGCGGCGGTCAACGGCCCCCAAGTGCGGCCCAAATCGTCGGAGGTGACTTAAAAGTCCTTACCTTGCTTCGTGCGTCCGACCGCCAAAAATTTGTCGCTGCGGAGATACAGGATGCTCGGTTGAATCGCGTCGAACTCTTGTCCGTCGTTGGCCGGCCCGGTCCACTGCCACGTTTTTCCGAGATCGCTCGAAATGAGCTCACCAGCCATCGTGCTCGGCGCTTCAACCGCACAGCAAATCGCCGTTTGGAAGTTGCACCGGCTTGTTCTTCACAGGTCCGTCGATGTGTTCGGGCAACCGGCGCGGCGTTGACCAGGTCACACCGCCGTCATCGCTGGTCATCAATATTCCCAACCAAGTGCTTGGGCTGGGACCGACTTTGTAGAACAGCAGCAACGGCCCGCTCTTCGGCTATAGCACTGGATTCCAACACGAATGCCGATGCACCGAGCCGTCCGACTTCTGATACTTCACGCCGTTGGCACTTTCGATCGGCACGGTCCAGTGGCCATCGACTTACCGAGACAGCCACACGCCGACTTCGGGACGTTTTTCGTACTTCCCACCGAACCATGCCGCCACCAGCGATCCGCTTGTCGTTTCCGCGATCGTCGAAGCATGACAGCTTGGAAGCGGGGCGGCCTCGAACAGAACTCCGACTTAACGGCACTGACCGGCAATTGTGACGTTTCGGCTCATGAAACTTCCGCCGAGGTGAGCATTTGGCAGATCGCAAACAGCGGGACTAGTTTACATGGTGGCTCCGTAACTGATCTTGTCAAAAAGTGACAGTCAGCGGTGACAGATTCCATCACCGATCAATAGACTTCTTTGGAAATGACTGGGAGGTTTTGATGTCACGGCTCATTCATCATGTCGCAGAGCAGCAATTCGATCGGCAAACCTTTCTTGTTTGTCTGCTGCTCGGCGTTTGGCCGAGCTTTGCCTTCGGGCAGCTCGCTCCCGAAATCGGTTACGTTTATCCGAGCGGAGCACAAGCTGGCGCGACGGTCAATGTGATTCTAGGCGGCTACGACTGGACGCCGGACATGCAGGTCTTTGTGCATGATCCGCGAGTGAAGTTGGAGATCATCGGGCCGCCGTCGGGTGTGTTGATCACGGAGCCGCCGTATTGGTTCGGATACAAAGCGCGCGGTCTGGCGTGGCCGTTGGCTCGCGAGTTTCCCGCGCGACTGACGATCCCGGCCGATGTCCCGCCGGGACTGATTCGCTGGCAAGTGGCCAATGCCAACGGTGTGTCACCGGTCGGAACGATTGCTGTCGGACGTGCGATCGAAGTGGTCGAGGATGCGAAACGAAAATCGGCTCAAGTGTTGCCTGTGTTGCCGGTGACCGTATCGGGGCAGATTCGCCGCATCGAAGAAATCGACCGGTATCAATTCCAAGTTCCGAAGACCGGTCCAGTAACGATCGAGCTTGTCGCGCGGCAGCTTGGTTCGCCGTTGCACGGCATGTTGCAAGTCCGTGATCCATCGGGCCGTGTGCTGCTGGATGCCGCCGATAGTGAAGGTCGCGACCTAACGCTAACAATGATCGCACAGCCGGGAGTGAACTACGAACTCAGCCTGCATGATCTCGACTTTGCCGGCGATCGGTCTTACGTCTACCGATTGACGCTGACTGCGGGACCAAACATCTCGGCGGCGTATCCGGCTGGCGGGCGGCGGGGCGAGACGCGGCCGATCGAATTCGTCGGCATCGGACTCGCTACCGGAACCGACAAGCTGGAATCAATCACTCGCGACGTGGCTTTTCCCGCAGTCGTCGATGCCCCGAGTTTTGATTACGTTCTTGATACGTCTTTCGGTCCGGCGCGACCGTTCAAGTTGCTGGTTAGCGATGTCGCGGAAGTAGTCAGACCGGGAGCCGAATTACTCGCGCTGACGCTGAATGACAAATTGAAAACTGCCGTCACTGGTTCATTCGACAAGCGATTTGGATCAGCCGAGTTTTCTGTGCCGCTGACAAAGGGCCAGAAACTGCAATTGGTCGCACAATCGCGAGCAATCGCCTCGCCGCTCGATTTAGAGCTGGCCCTCTTCGGACCCGACGGCAAACAGATCATGGCGAACGATGATGTTCCTGGCACAACCGATCCAGAATTGAATGTCGTGGTGGCGGTCGATGGCCTGCATCGAATCATCGTTTCCGATCAGTCCGGCCACAGCGGCACGCGAACCGCAAACTTTCGGCTGAGTATTGAGCCGCCGCGCGAAGATTTTGCGATCTCGATTCCGGCGCTGCTGCCGATCCCGCTCGGCACGGTCGGCAAGCTCGCGGTCAAAGCGACTCGCATTGACGCATTCAAAGGACCAATCACGCTGAAGCTGACCGACCTGCCGGAAGGTGTCACCGCCCCGGCCGACCTGACAATCGTCGAATCAAAAGTCGATCTTCCGGTCGACCTCACGAGCGCTGCTGACGGTCCGGCCAAAGCGTCACTTTGCACGCTGACCGCAACCGCTCAGATCGGCGATCAAACGGTGACGCGGTCGGCGAAAGTGTTGATTGCGTCGATCATGAAGCCGCGTATCAAGCTGACTCCGGAAGGTCTTGACGACGTCCGCAAGGTGCATCGCGGCAGCACGTATCTGTTTCCGATGTTGATCAGCCGGTTGGAAGGGTTCGTCGGCGAGATCACGCTCGAAATGACCGCCAAGCAGCAGCGACACCGGCAAGGTTTGGCCAGCGACGAGTTCCTCGTTCCCGCTGACGCCACGCGAGTCGAATACCCGATCTTCGTCCCCGAATGGATGGAGACAACCAAAACCAGTCGCATGATTTTGAACGGCGCGGTTCGAGTCGCTGATCCGAAAGGAAACATGCGGACTCTGTTGCAACGACAAGAACTCCGCTTTGGCATCCTGCCGGAAGGAGCGTTGATGAAGCTCAGTCACGCGATCGGTGAGCCAACCGTGAAGCCGGGTCAAGAACTGCGCATCCCGCTCACGATCTCGCGCGCTTCCGAATTGCGAGAACCGCTGCGAATTGAATTGATCACCGACGACTCACCAATCGCTGCGACGGCCGAACCCCTTGCGCTGGCCGAAAACCAAGCTCAAGCTGAATTCGTTGTCCGGATCGCCGACCGCCCCGACCTGCGCGGCGAACAGACTTTGAAAATCCGCGCCACCGCCAAACAACATGGCCGTTGGCCAGTCGTCTCTGAAACGACGGTGTTGATCACGGTTCGGCCGGAGTAACCCGAAGCGTGAGCGAGGGCTCCCCAAAACGTGGAATTCATTGCGTCGTGGAATGCTCGCCCTCGCTCACGCATCGGGTTGGTGTGGCTCAAAACACTGATTGCGGCACTTTTTCGAGACTGCTACAGTCCGCGCCGAATCGGTTGCCTCGCTAGGGAACGGCTTGCAGGCACGCCACTTTCGGCTCACAAATCACAGATAACTCTCTTGCACACGGATGGTGAAACATGCGCGAAGCTCTCGAACAAAAGATTCAGAACAAGTCCGCAGTCGTCGGCGTGATCGGACTCGGTTATGTCGGCCTGCCGCTGCTCAACGCGTTCATCAAGGCGGGCTTCAAGACGATGGGCTTCGACATCGACGCCAAGAAAGTTGAACTGCTGCTGCAAGGCAAGAGCTATATCAAACACATCCCCTCCGAGATGATTTCGCAGTGGTTGACCTCAAAGCAGTTTGAGCCGACGTGCGATATGAGCCGTCTGAAGGAAGCGGACTGCATTTTGATTTGTGTTCCGACGCCGCTCAACGAGAGTCGCGATCCGGACATGTCGTACATTGAAGGGACCACCGAAGCGATTCGAGCCGCGCTGCGCCCCGGGCAGCTTGTCGTTCTCGAAAGCACGACGTATCCGACCACAACCCGCGACGTCGTGCTGCCGATTCTCAGCCGGACTGGCTTGAAGTCGGGGAGTGATTTTTTCCTCGCGTTCAGCCCGGAACGCGAAGACCCAGGGAACCCGGACTTTCAGGCTCAGCGCATTCCGAAAGTTGTGGGCGGCCTGGATCCGGTCAGCGGCAAGTTGGCCGAACAGCTTTACAGTCACGCGATCGTAAAGGTCATCCCGGTCAGCAGCGCCGAGATCGCGGAAGCCTGCAAAATTCTGGAGAACACATATCGCTGCGTGAACATCGCGCTGGTCAACGAATTGAAAATCCTGTTCGACAAAATGGGGATCGACGTTTGGGAAGTCATTGACGCGGCGAAAACAAAACCGTTTGGCTTTCAAGCCTTTTATCCAGGGCCGGGCCTCGGCGGTCACTGCATCCCGATCGACCCGTTTTATCTGACTTGGCTGGCTCGCAAGCACGGCATGACCACACGGTTCATCGAACTCGCCGGCGAGATCAACCAAAAGATGCCCGAATATGTCATCACTCGCCTGATGGAAAATCTCAACGAGCAAGGCAAGCCGCTGAAGGGAAGCAAGATCGCCTTGCTGGGCATGGCGTATAAAAAGGATGTCGATGATCCGCGTGAAAGCCCGTCATTCGTGTTGATGGAAGAGCTGCTGGCTCGCGGCGCGGTCGTGACCTACAACGACCCGCACGTCCCGACGCTCCCGAAGATGCGGCATCACGACGTCCCCGATATGGACAGCAGCCCGCTGACTGCGGAATACCTCGCCACCCAAGACTGCGTGCTGATCGCGACCGACCACTCGGCCTACGACTGCAACTTCATCGTGAAACACAGCAAAATGGTGCTTGACACCCGCAACGCCACAAAGAACGTCACTTCCGGTCGCGAGAAAATCCGGAAGGCCTAACGCGGATTATTCATCAGCCGCGCGGCGCCAGCCCCCGGTTGTTGAAAAACCGGACGCAAACGTGTTCCGGCTGATGAAAAACCGTCTGGGTGCACGCCCTGACGATTCAAACCAACTTAGTCGTCACGATTCCGAAGCACCCAAAATCCGCGAGCAGGTGGCTCCCCAGTTCGATCGGAATTGGGACCACGCTCGTTCCGGTCGTGACGACTTGCCCGGCGAGTAGTCCGATGTTGTGGGAACGAAGTTCATTGGCGATCCAGGTCATGGCTATTCGCGGATCGCCCAGCACGTTGGCTCCCAGGCCCTCGCGAATCGTGGTTCCGTTCAATTGCACGCGTACGGCATGCGACGGCAAGTCGATTGAACGCCAATCGGCGGTTGTCGCGGCTCCCAGCACGAAATGATGAGCACACGCATTGTCGGCGATGAGCTGCGGTGAGCCGACCACGCAGAAGTCGTTGTACCGCGAGTCGGGAATCTCAATGGCCGGATGCAGCGTGTCGATCGCAGCCAGAACCTCGGCAAGCCCGTAAGGCTGCGGCCTCGACGGCAGGTCGTGGCCGAGTCGAAAGGCGAACTCCGCTTCGGCGACTCGCATGCCGTTATTGCCTAGCGGGATCGGCGCACCATCGGGATGAACTCGTTTGGCCAACAGCCGCCCGGCCAGCGGACCATCGACTTGCAGATGCTTCTGCCCGACTTCGCTTGTCGCAGCGATCTTCCAACCGACGGTCGGCTGCTCCGAGTGCTCCGCCAGTTGACGCTGAATCTGATAACCATCATCGCGAGTCACCGGCCGAAACGCTTCGGGAATCGCGTCGATCCGTCGCTCTTCCATCCAGGCATTCCATAGCCAAACGGCCGCTCGTTGAGCTTGGTCTTGATTCATGAATTGTTCTTTCGTGGCTCAAATCACCGCTGATACGCCGGCAGGAAGTGCATGTAGATTTCGAGGATCAACGAGGCCATGCCGGTCCAGTAGATGTTGTTGGGGCCGACGACTCCGGCGTTCTCGGCCGTGCCGCCGGGGACGTCCCAACTGCCGTCGGCGTTTTGTTTGTCGAGCAGCAATTCGCGGATGCGCGGGTGCCAGTCATTCCAGTATTTTCCTCCCGCCTGATAGTTCGCTTGGATCGCGTAATAGTGAAAGTAGTACCAATACTGGATGCCGTTAGCCGACCACTCCACCGGGAACTTGGCCAGTAGATCGAGCGTTTTCGGAACCGTGGGGTCGTCGTACTTGCCGAGCAGTTGCAAGCTGACGACTCCCGCCGCTGATGTTTGCGGCCCCTGAGCCGGGCCTTGATAGCCGTAGCCGCCGTTCGGATGAGCACAGAACCGGACGTACTTCGCCGCCTTTTCGATGACCTCCTCGGGAACCGGAATCTCGGCGTTGTTGGCCGCTCGCAGCGCGACGATCTGCATGACCGAAACGCTCAAATCGTGATCGCCCGGCTTCGGGTTGTACCGCCAGCCGCCGTTTGGCGACTGTGAATTGACGATGAGTTTCACCGCGCGACGCAACTTTTCTTCGACATCGGGATCGGGGTCCATGCCGTACAGCTCGGAGGTCGCGAGCGTGCAAAACGCATGTTCGTACATCGGCCCGGCTCCCGCCTGGCGTCTGGAATGAAACAGCCCGTCCTCCCGCTGCGTCTTGAGCAAATACTTCCGTCCTTTTTCGAGTACCTCTTTGTATTGACCGCGTCCCGGCACATGCCCTCGGCCGAGCATCGCCAAAATTGTTAGCGCATTCCCAGCATTGCAATCGTCCCAACTGCCGTCCGGCTTTTGCTTCGACGCGAGGTATTCGAGACTGCGATCGACTGACGCAGTGACTCGCTCAATGACCTTCGCTTCCGTCAAAGGTGCGGCGGATGTAGGCAAGACGACCGCTGGTTTCGTCTGGGCTGAAGCAACTGACGCCAATGCGAGGAGAAGCACCGATCGTAAAAAAACGCGGATCATTTCGTGGTTCCTTGTTGTGACGTCGTTCGTTTTATTGTGGTGCGGAGCGTCGTGCCACATTGCTTGCGGCTCGTCTAGCTCATTTGACTTCCTTAACCAACTTGTGAACTGAGGCGGCGATGCGGTCTTCGATGTCACCTGCCCAACGATACGCGGGGCGGCCGTATTCGTACAAATTCGAGCCGCCTTCGTAGCCCCCTTCTTCCCAGACGCGACGCGACGGAATATACGAAATCATGTCGTCGGCGTATCCACAGACCCACGTTCCTTCGCCGAACTCCCGTTTGAATCGCAGTGCGTAATCCACGACTGTCTCGGCTCCCATGCCAATCATCAGCATTTGCTGGCCCAATCGCCAGGCATGAAGCGGATACGGATAAGCAGACTCAAACGGCTGGCCGGCCTCCAGTTTCTTTAGCAATCGTCTGGCCCAGCGACCTTTGATGCCGGTCTCGTCTTTTGCCAGTTCCGTCAGTTCATCGCGTGCGACAACTTTCAGATACGGCAGGTCAATGATTTCAAAGGCTACGCGCAGTCCCGCCGAGACTGGCTTGAGCGGTTGCTTCAGAGCCTCTTCCACCCCGACGGCCAGCATGTGCCCGTACTTTTCGCACAGTTCCACCTTACGGCGCGGTAGCGGATTTTGATCGCCGCCGCAGGTGTTGACGAACATCGCCGTTGTCCCTGGATGATTCTTTTCGATTTCAATCTGCGCGAAGCCGGGATAATCGCCGCACCACGTCAAAAAGCTGAGCGTTGTCGGATGACAGGCATACCCGAACAGCACCGCTTCAAGCTGACCGTCTGGCCGAGTCACTGTCAGCACCGGCACCGCATGATCGACCGGCCCGACGAGCGGCGTTCCTTTGGCGATCAAGTCGGGCACATCCGCCTCGCGATTGTTGCGGCGATTGACGGCGAACGTCGCCTTCCCCTCGCCTATCTTCAGATGAGCCGGCGCGAGCCGTGACAACGCCTCGCCAACCATCGCCACCGTTTTGATCACCATCTGCGCCGTGTATTCCTCAACCAGCGTTTCTTGTTCGGCTTCGACCGGGTAATAGTCGATCAAGTCATCGCCCAACCGCGGCCCACAGTGATTGTGAGAGAACGTCAGCATCACCTGCGACCGTTCCAGCTTGAACTGCTTTTGAAGCTGTTCAAACACGCGATCGCTCATGATTTTCGGAACGCCTTGAAAGTCGCTGGTGATCAACACCGCGCGATGCCCAGCATCGTCTTCGAACGCCAATGCCTTCATCCACAAATCATGCAACTTCCCGTCGGGCGCACGTTTCGATCCGTAGCCCGCCAGCCACACGGATTTCTCCGGCGTAATGACCGCTCTCGCAACACCTGCCTTCCAGAGCGGCATGCCCTGTGCGAAGGCCGGTCCGATGTCAATTAGACTCGCGAACGTGAACGCGGATGCAGAATGTTGAAGAAATCGCCGACGATTTGTTGGTCGAGTCATGAGGCCAGGCTCCTATTTCAGTCGAAACGTTATCGGTGTACGAAGCGATCACACAGCGACACACTAACCCGAAGCACAAGCGAGGGCGAGCGACCGTGTTCGCTCGCCCTCGCTCACGCTTCGGGTTA
>JANMIF010000208.1:0-7454 GCA_031375695.1 Planctomyces sp. | reverse complement strand
AAACGACTCGCTTAGTCGCTCTGTCCCATTGCTGTCATCGAGCGACGATCGTTCGCGCTTCAGCCGTTGCCGAGCCTGTCGTCAAAGGCGGCGAACACGATGTCGAGTACTGCGATTGCCGGTCGGTTTTCGATTACAAGGTTTCGACGAACGGTCGCTAGTGCGGGCGGCGCGGAAATCGTTCCGAGAGCGTTATGCGATCGGACGTCGTCATCGCTCGCGGAGGCTTGGGGAATTGGCTCCGATGGCTGACTTCCCGAAGTCGGCGAAAGTGACGCGAGTGACGGGTCGGCGATCCCTTGTGGATTGGTGTTGCCAGGGGCCAGGGCGAAGGAATCGGCCAGGGTCGGTGCCGCGACAGTGCGTCCGTCGGCGTAGCGGTAAACTCGATCGGTGCCGTTGTCGACGATCCAAATGTCCTGCGACACGTTCGAGGGGTCGATCGTGATTCCGGTCGGAGAGCTGTTGGCCGAGTTGATCGTCCACGATCCCTGCAACACGCCGGAGAGGTTGTACTTGAAGACCTTGTCCGTCGTGCTGTCGTTGACCACCCACAGTGACGTTCCATCGGTGACGAGATCCTTCGCCCCCTTGTTGCCGTTGTTCAATGCAAAGCTGCTCGTCGCGTTGGCGGTTCCTGACGTGAGCGTCGCGGCGTTTTGGTAGTAGAAGACTTTGTCGGACTTCGCATCGACGATCCAGATGTTGGTGCCGTCGGTCGCAATTCCCTCGACCGTGGCGGATGCGGCGATCGTTCCCAAGGTCCAGGAGCCGAGCGGGCCGCCGGCCGTGTCGTAGACGAACACCTTGCGGTTCTTATCGACGACCCAGACTTTGTCGCCGGTGGCGTTGGTCGCGATCCCGCGCGGCGCGGTGTTGCCGCTGTTGATCGCGTAATTCTCGATCGCGGCCGCTGAGTCGGAGTACTCGTAGGTGCGATCCGTCGTACCGTCGTCGACGACGTAAAACTTCGTGGGCGGTGCGGAATCGTTGTCGGTGTTCGTCAGCGCGATGTCGCTGGGATTCAGACCGTTGTACGTGGCGTCGCCGGAGGTCGCCGCGCCGATCACGGCGGAGTACGCCACGTTGCCGTCGAACACGGCGTCGTCCACGCCGCTGACCGTGACCGTTTGCGGCACGTTCCAATCGGCAGAGGTGAAGACCAGCGAGGCGGGCGCGACCGTTCCCTCGGTCGCGTCACTGGAACTGAGTGGGATAGTCACGTTCGCGGTCGGTTGCGAGTTGAGCTGAATCGTGAAGGTGACCGTACCTCCGGCTTCCGTGGTAGAGGTTCCGGACGGAGCACCAACGCTGATCCCCGCCGTATCGTCGTCTTGATTGGTCAAGCTGACGTCGGCCGGATTGAGGCCGTTGTAGCGGGTGTCTGACGAAGTCGCCGTGCCGAGAATGACCGAGTAGGCGATGTTGTTGTCGTCGATAGCGTCGTTGACGCCGGTGACCGTGACCGTTTGCGGTGTGCTCCAATTCGCGGTCGTGAATGTCAGCAGCGAGGTACTGACGGTCCCCTCGGTGGTGTCGCTCGAGCTGACGGGGACAGTCACGTCCGCCGTGGGTGCTGCGGTCAGTGCCACGGTGAAATTCACCGCGCCGCCTGCTTCGGTCGTCGTCGCTGAGGGGCTGGGTGCGGAGACATTGAATCCAACCGTGATCGGGACATTGACGTTGACGTTGGTGATCGTGGAGGTGTTGAGCAACGTCGTCGAGTTACTGGTCGCCGCGAGTCCGATTGCCGCGGTGCCAGTCATCGTGATGCTGATCGGAGATCCGATCGGCGTCCAAACCGCCCCATCCACGGAATACGAGGCAGTGAAGGTATTGGTACTGCGGACCAACTTGAGCCACTGCGGGGCCGTCCCGGCGACCGTGGTCGCAATCGTTGTCGCGCCGCCAGCACTCGTGCGGTACGAGAAACCGATCGAGGTCGGAGTGACGTACACGAAGGCGTTGGCCGCATTGACCGCGGTGGACTGGCGGATCATCACGCCCACTCGGGCGTCGGCGGCCGTGTTCTCGATGGACGCGACGCGCGCCGTGATCTCGCCGTCACCCACGAGTGCTTGCGAGGTGTATCGGAACGAGTCGCTCGATCCGGAGACGGCGCTGCCGCTGCTGACGAGTTTGAACGTGCCGCTGGTCAGGTCGGTAGTCCCCGGCCCGGCGATGCTGCCGATGTCTTGTGACGTCCACGGAGCCGTTGGCGGTGACGTGCTGGGAGCGGCGGCGAATTTGACGGTCCCGGGGAGGCTCTGCGTCAGCGCCGTTGTCCCGAACACGCGGTAGTAGTACTCGCCTGCGGATATGACCGTGGTATCCGTGTAAGTCAGTGTGTTCGCCGCGACGGTTGCCAGGGTGGTGAATGTCGTGCCGTCGGTCGAACGCTCGATGCGATAGTTGGTTTCGTTGGTGATGTCGGTCCAATTGATTGTGATGCTTCCGGCCACGACGGTGCCGAGCGTCGGGTTGACGGCGGCCAGTCGCGCGGCACCGCTCACGGTTATGGAGGTGACTCCGTCGCCCAACGTGCTGGTGGGAACGACGCGGTACGAGTACGCGACCCCTCCGACCAATCCGGCGTTCGTGTAGCTGGGAACGTTCGCTCCGACCGTGGCGAGCGTCGAGAACGTGGCACCGCCGTCGGCCGAGCGTTCGATGCGATAGCCGGTCTCTCCTGTGGTCTCACGCCAGTTCAGGACTACCTGCGTGGCGCTGGGAGAAATAACGCTGACGCCGGTCACGGGGCTGGGCCGATTGATGGCCGAGGCAGTGATCGAGGGAACGGATCGACCACCCGCGTCGGTCGCGCTGACGCGGTAGAAGTAGCGCATCGATCCCGCCAGATTTGGATCGCTGTAGCTGGTCGAGGCGGTCGTGCCGATCTGCGTGAAGTCGACTCCGTTGGTCGAGCGATCGACGGCGTAACCGGTCGCACCGGCGACGCTGCTCCAGGAGAGGTCGAGTCCCGATCCCGTCCCCACCGAGACGCTCAATCCCGTCACTGCGGGCAGGCTGTTGTACGTCGGGGGTGTCGTGCCGAGACTCCCCGCGATGCTGACGTTGTCGAGCTGGCCGACATTCAGAGCATGATTGTTGGCCGACGCGGTGAGCAGTCCGACCGTGACCGAACTGGTCATCGACACGGTGGTCGCCGCTCCGAGTTGCGTCCAGGTGCTGCCGTCGGCGGAGGTGTAACCGGTGAAGACATTGCCCGCTCGCACCAGCTTGAGCCAAGTGTGCGAACTGACCGATCCCGTCGTGACGCTCGTGACGCCGCCGGCAGTGGCTCGTGAGAACAGCTTCGGTCCCGCGCCGAACGTCGACGCGACGGAGACTTGCTTCGCGTTGGCGGCGGTCGTCTCGCGAATCGTGATCCCCGTCAGCGCGTTGGCGCTGGTGTTGTCGACGTTCGCCACTCGCGCGATGATCGTGCCGTCGCCGTTCAGCGTCTGGTAGGCGTACTGGAACCCGTCAACGCCACCGGTCGTCAGGCCGACACCCGTTCCGACCGGGTTGAACGTCCCTGTCGCACTGTCGTAGACCGTGTAGCCGGAGACTCCCACGCCGACATCGACCGAGCTCCATCCGGCCGGCAGCGCGCTGACCGACATGAAGTAGCTGCCGAGGTCGCCGTAGTTCCCGTGGCTGGAGACCAGGGCGTAGTAGGTTCCCGCCGCCAAGTTCAGCGACAATTCTTGGACGTTGTTGAGCCCATCGTTGGCGGCGATCAGCGATCCGTCGGCTGCGTAGACTTCCAGTTTGAGATCGACTCCCGACGGCGCGTCAGGTGCCGCCGAAAGGGCGTAGGTTCCGCCGGTGCTGGTGAAGGAAAAGGCGTCAACGTCCCCGATCCGCTCGATGATCGCCGACGACCACTGAGCCGCACCGCTCGTCGGCAACGCGGACGCAGTCGCAATCGTGTTTTCGAAGTCGTCGGTGCGGAAGCCGTCCCCACCCACCGGTTGATTCGGCTGAATTTTCGAGGCGATGATCGCGACGTCGTCTTGCAACGTCGTCACTCCGGTCGACGTGGCGTTGTGGCCGAGGAAGAACTTGTGGATCGTCCCGGCGTAGTCGATTCCCATGATCGGCCCGTGCAGCGCATCGACCGCGTTGGCGTACTCGGCCGTCTTGACTCCCCACTGGTCGTAGGTTGATTGATGCTGCAAGCCGAAGTTGTGCCCGAGCTCATGTGCCAGCCCCGACACGCGGGTCCGAGCGTCGCCGCTGTTGTTCCAGGATTCGGGTGAGCTGTTGGGGAAGACGCCGACGTAGCTGTAACCGCCACTGATATTGTTGCCGACCGCCAGCCACGCTTTCGGCGTCGCCGCCGGCGGCTGCACCGTGGTCACGTTGATATCGAAGATCGAGAAGTACGAGGCGACCTCACGCCAGGCTTCGTAAATGTTGCGTTGCTCCGAGGTGTTGAACGTCGTCCCATTCGCGTCCTCGCTGTACGGGTCGACCACCGCCGAATACGGATTCGATCCGCTGGCGTCCCCATCGAAGTCCAAATAAATCGCCGTCGGAGCACTCGCAAAACTGTTGAGCACCGGCATCCCGTTCCCCAGTGTGGAAAACGACGCGAAGCCAATCGGCGTCGCCCCGGTGCTCGGCCCCGGCGGATGCGGTTGCACATCGTTCATCGCCGGATCTGCCGAGTAGCCTGCCAAGACCGCCACGTCACCTTCACCGATGTGGGTGAGGACCAGCCGGGGTTCCAAACCTTCGATTGCCGATCCCCATCGCTTGGAACCAGCCGATCCGACACGAGCTAAGCGACGACGATTCGATGTAGACCATGCGAACAAACGGAATAGCATTGCGGTGCTCCTGCAACATTGACAAAAAAGACGGGCTGGACGACATGAAATTGGGAGTGTACATCCCTAGAAGCGGGATGAACAACGCCGAAGAATCCGACGTAGGGCGAGAGTCTGCTTGATCGGGAAGAAATCGCCAATGACAGCATTCCAACTCAACGCCAAGTTTGCGGAGAGCCGTACATCCTCAGATACACTGAATGAGTGTGAAGAGTGCATTGGTGATCGCTTACAAGCAACAATGAGGAGCGGCATGCCGAAATCATCATGATTGTCACCGGCCGGGCGTTGGATCGGAGGCCAGCAACACAATCATCGGTTGGCGCAAAGACGAGGGAGAGGTCATGCGAAGGCATTGGCATTTCAAACAGTTGATTCTCGTCACCCTGTTTTGCTCACCGTTATTCGGCGACGAACCGCATTGGTTGTTCCGCAAGATCACTCGCCCGAGTCCGCCGCGTGTTCGGCAAGCCGATTGGCCGCGAAACGGCAGCGACTCGTTCGTGATCTCGCTGTTGGAAAACAAAACGGAAAATGTCGCGTTGTCGCCGCAAAGCCGACCGAGTCACGTTAATTCGGCGAGTCACGCTCGACCTGATCGGACTGCCGACGATGCCGAAGCAAGTCGCGGAGTTCGTGACGGCTGAGCCACCGGAGGCTTACGAGCGGTTGGTGGATTGGCTGCTCGCGTCGCCGCATTACGGGGAGCGGTGGGCTCGGCCGTGGCTGGATCTGTGTCATTTCGGCGACAAACATTTGACCGATCGGTTACGTTGGTAGTTAGGCTCCTAGTTCTGGCGAAGGAAGTTGTCATGCCCGACGAGAACCTATTTCTGGAGGAACAGCATTCATCATCGCGGCGTTTTTCCGTCCTCGAAGATGATGGCACGTCGGTGTGGCTTTACCTCACCGATCCCGATTCGCGAAAGCCGTCCGGAGATGCATGGGTTGTCAATCGCATCCCGGCTCCGCCATCAGCAGCGATCAAGTCGTATCGCGGAGGACCACCGCCAGCAGCCCAAGGATTTGCCAGCGATACGGCGTTATGTCATGCCCCCACGAAACATCAATGGTCATTCGTGTGGGCAACTGATGGCGAATCAGTGGCAGTCATTATGGATAATGCGCCAGTCGCCTGTATTGTTTCGGGAACGAAGGGCGGCTTTAGTCGTGAGTTGGTCAAGGATGGTCCTTGGGGCCACCCTTGGTCTGCCCACGTGTATGAGGAAACATTCGGTCTTCGGTGAGTCGTTGGTGCAGACATTCGCGGACGAGCAGCAGCTTCACCACAGCGCTCACGAGCACCTCACTACGTCGCCAGTTTCATCAATACCGAAGTGTGAGAGTTAGCGGGATGAAGCATGACACAGGAGCTGCCACTCGTACTTTGCCTCGTGGAGTCGTAGTGTTTCCGATGCGAGAACTCTCAACAACGACGGTCGAAGAGAAGGTCAACAATTCATCCCCCGGATTCTTGAGGCGGACACCATGAAGAAAAAAACTGGAGGATTTCTGAGCATGCCCCTGTGGCAGAAGGGCCTGCTCCTCATCGCAGGTGGCGGTTTTGGTAATATGGTGTCGGGCTTTGTTTTTCCCATCGTGGGAAACTCCGATGCAGCTCGTGGCCAACGATTCGGGCAAGGACTCGTCGCCGTACTTTGCGTCATTGCGGGTGTCGTGCTTGTGATCATCCACTTCGTGCGTGGCAACAGAGACACAACGGATCGCAACGTGGCGAAACGTGCGAAGTCGAAGACGGACGCGCCTTCGTCCCGCTCGACTGGCAAAAGCGGAAGACATCAGTCCGGCAATTACAAAGCCATCGTCTGGGGAGTGCTTGGCCTGAGCCTCGTCCTCACGATCGCGGTGCTCATCGGTTTCGTTATCACCAGCAACCAAACGAATGTGCCGCCCACCGGTCCTGGCGTGACGGAAGATCCCAACGCGATGAAGCCGCGGAAGAGCTATCTCGTGTCGATTGCGGTGCCGGAGCATTCGGTGGTTGTTCCACCGAATGCCAAGCTCACGCCTGGCACACGGCTGGAGGCGTGTTGGTCGGGAAAATGGAATCCGATCACAACGCTGTCCGAAAACGACGACGGGTCCATCAATGTTCGTTGGGATGAGTTTGGAGCGGGTTTTGACTGCAGCATGGTCCGCAGCGAGCTGATCATCCGCAAGGACGTTCTGAAGCAGTTCGGCGAGTTCCCCGTCGTCCCTTCTTCCGTCGCGACACCACCACCAGTGGCTGCGAATGATTCTGGCAGCGTCGATCCCAAACCCAAGCCACTCAAGAGCTATCCCGTGACGATCGGCGTCCCGATGGATTCTGAAATCGTCCCCGCCGATGCGAAGCTGCCACCCGGCACACGGCTCCAGGCCTGTTGGTCGGGAAAATGGAATCCCATCACCTTGTTGTCGGACAACAGGGACGGGAATCTCACCGTGCGATGGGATGATTTCGGAGCGTCGTATGCACGGCAGGCTAATTTGCCTTGTTGGAAGTGTAGCGCAGAATACGCAGAGAATTCGGGTGTTTGGCGTGACACGAACGTTCCGCCGTTGTTGGTCCGGGAGATTGAGAAGGTTTTGCCGTGAATGTTTCGCCCGCCGGGG
>JANMIF010000207.1:0-31813 GCA_031375695.1 Planctomyces sp. | reverse complement strand
CTGGCCAGACTGTCGGATTTCTCCGTTTCAAAGGTTACTCGCGACGAGTAATAAGGAGTTATGTCGAATGGTTTCGCCATAAGTCCTTAAGTCTCGTTGAGAGTCAGAGAAATTCAACAGGCTGTGGCGAACGCGGCTACGGTCACCTCCGGCCTTTCACTGCGGGAGCCAATTCGATTCCGCTGGCCAAAACCGATCGCAGCGCGGCGAGAACCGCTGGTTCCAATTTTTCGTCGGCCGGTACTTGCCGCAAACGGAGGACTTGCCCGGTTTCCCAGTTGGCTACCAATTTGGAAAGGCGCTGCCGGGCCGAAGCCAAGAAATCAAGCAGCTCGATTGGCGTCAGATCGTGACGAACGAGATTCGTTTGCGATGCGGTTCGCTCGCGTTCCAACCGAGCCAGCGTTGGCCCTTGAGTTCGCCAAAGATATCCGTCGGCGAAGGCTCTACGCAGACGATGACTTGCGTCGAATTGATAAACCGGTTCAGCTCCGAAGTAGATCGACCACGCTCCATGTCGTTTGAAGCCGATCACGATCGGCTCAGACTGCTGCGGCACGGCCAATTCAATTCGTCGAACAAAGGCCGTGGCTTCCAGCATAAGGTCTTCACGGTCAGCTTCGTGGCGGGACATGTTTGAGGTCAAATTGTTGAAAAAGGGTCGGCGGTCACGCGGTTTTCGGCAAAATCGACACAAGTAGTTCGGCCGGATGAGGTTCGCGGGAGAAAATCCTACTGGTGTGACGATTCCGTTGATATCTTGCTCGACCGTTGTGTCGTGGGGCAGGTTTCCAACCTGCCCGTCTATGCGTCAAATTTCGTTGCGAGTGAAGTGCAATTTTCGGAGAGAGTTTGCGAATTCACGGGCCGGTTGAAAATCTGCCCCATCTCCGCTGTGGATGCCGATATGTCGATCTTGGCCGAGGCCCCGCAATTCCAATCGTCTGGCGAGTTGCCTGTGATCAATCCTGATCGCGCGGCCGACATCGATTTGAAGCACGAAGCAATCGGCCGGTTCTTGCGTGAGAATCGGTATGCCGCGCTGCTGTTGCGTCGGCCAAGCAATCTATCCTGGTTCAGCAGCGGAGCCGACTTCACGCGACAAGGATCGGCAGAATCGGTGGCGTCAATTTTCGTGATGCCAGAAGCGCGAGTCGTGCTGACGAACAACATCGAATCGGCTCAGGTGTTCGAGTCGCAATTGTCGGGTCACGGATTTCAACTCAAAGAACGGCCGTGGTACGAGTCAGCGGATGTGTTGGCGACCGATCTGTGTCGCGGCCGAGTCGTGGCTAGCGATACGCCGTTCGCGCGAGCCATCGACGTTTCCGACAAGCTGCAAGCTCTGCGATTGCCGCTCAACCCGCTGGAATGTGAACGACTTCGCGAACTGAGTTTGCATGTGGCTCACGCAGTCGAAGCGACGGCGCGGCAATTCGAGCATGGCGAATCGGAAGCGGAGATTTCAGGACAACTGGCTCATCGGCTGTTGCGACACCGAGTGATTCCCGAGCGATTGCAGGTCTGCGCGGACGGCATCTCCCAGCGTTTCCGACACTGGACGCCGAGTACCAATCCGATCGAGCGGTATTGCACGATACTGGCGGTCGGCCGCCGAGACGGCTTGTATGCGGCGGCGGCTCGTACGGTCTGCTTCGGCGACACGCCGAGCGATTTCTCCAAGGAATACCAATTGGCAGTCATGGTTCAGGCAGCGGGAATGTTCTTCTCGCAAGCCGGCTGGACCTTGTCAGAGACTTGGAAACGCATCGCCCGCATCTACGAAAAATTCGGCCACGCGGAAGAATGGCAAATCGCCGATCAAGCCGAAGTTCTGGGATACGAACCGTGCGAAGTGCGTGTGATGCCGAACAGTGACTTCGTGCTGCAAGCCGGGATGCCACTGTTCTGGCATCCGTCTGTCGGCCCGTCGCTGGTCGGCGACACGATGTTGATCGGAGTCAACGGAGTGGAAGTGCTCACGCCGATGGAGCAGTGGCCAATGATCAAGATTGATGTCAAAGGAGCAACGATCTTGCGCCCCGGCATCCTACAGCGTGTGACGTAGCCAATGTGGCACGACGCTCCGTGTCGTGAATCGCGTTGCGGAGCATCTCCACAATGCGTGCAGGGATTGTTAAGAATCCGCTTGAGTGACCTCGGCCGTGAAACTACAACTCGTCCCTCTGGATTCGATGGTGACAATTGCGAAAGCGCTCTCGTAGACGAACTGTGAATCGGTCGCGAGTGGCTTGGTTTCATGCAGGGGGACTTGGCATGTGTCGCGATGGGCAGGCTCCGATCAGTATTTACGAAGAAGCTTGGCAAGAAGCGTTCCGCCACAAATGGATTGAAAGCGAGAAACATCGACACGATCGCGGTCATCTGGCCCTGGTCGATTGGGACGAACGGTACTTCAAGACGTTCATCCGTAGGTGCCGACTGCAACATTTGAGCGGCCAGCGTTGTTTCCGAGAGTTCCGCTGCGAAGATTTCGGAGCCGTCGCTGAACCGGCTGGCGACGTGGACTGCCAGGTGATCCATCTGTTTTGCTCGGGAAAAGAAAACCTCGACATTTATTGCTTGGCTCACGGCGAGGGCTGGCCCTTGGAGCGAGTTTACGAATTGCTGCTGTCGCTCGACATCAATGCCTGTCGCTTGAAGCCGCTCGTGCGATGACGAATGTGGCACGACGCTCCGCGTCGTGAAGTGCGATGCGGGCCGTCACATCGCAATGCCCGCAGCAAAAAAAGTCCCGCGGTTTTAGGAGCCGACATGTCGCAAATCGAGTTCGGTTCGGTCGAATCGCGGGCCGCGATGCGGTTGGTCGAATTGGCGCTTGCGGAAGATTTAGGGACCATCGACCTCGACAGTGATCGAACCTGTGCGGCTCTGATCGCCCCTTCGGATTCCGCGACAATCGACGTCGTGGTGCGGCGCGACGGCGTGTTAGCGGGAAGTCCGCTTGGACCGCTGGTCTTTGAGCGACTCGATTTGTCCGTTTGCTGGGAGGCACTCGTCCAAGACGGGACTCATCTCGAACCGCAAACGGTGATCGCACGCGTGAGTGGCCCGCTGCAATCCTTGCTGATTGGCGAGCGAACCGTCCTCAATTTCCTGCAACACTTATCCGGCGTGGCAACACTGACCCGGCAGTTTGTGGACACCATCCGTGGAACGAACGCCGTGATTCTCGACACACGAAAGACGCTGCCCGGTTGGCGAGTGCTCGAAAAATACGCGGTTCGTTGTGGCGGAGGAACCAATCATCGAATGGGTTTGTTCGACGGCGTATTGATCAAAGACAACCATCTGGCCGCGTGGCTACGAGATCACTCGCAATTGTCAATTGCCGACGCCGTGCGGACGGCTAGTGAGCGATCACCGACCGGCACGCCGATTGAAGTGGAAGTCGACACGCTGGAACAGCTTCAAGACGTGCTGGCCGGTTCGCCGGAAATTGTGTTGCTCGATAACATGCCCGTGCCGCTACTGCGCGATGCTGTTTCGTTACGCAACCGATTAGCTCCGACCGTTCGCCTGGAGGCATCTGGTGGAGTCTCTTTGGAGACGGTCAGGGAGATCGCAGAAACCGGCGTGGACCGCATCAGCATCGGTGCCCTGACGCATTCCGCCCCGGCGCTCGACATTGCCTTCGATTGGCCAAAGTAATGCGTCCCACGCGTCGAAGTCTTCAATACTGCCATCATCGCTTCGGTCCTGCGAATCGACAGCGTCTGAATCGTGCCGCGAAAATCATTCGGTAGGTCAAAGGCCTCACAGGCTGGAACTCACCGCCGAGTCATCCAATCGCACACGCCTCAGCGCTCGTTCTCCCATGCAGACCGATTGAGATCGTGCGGCGTATCTCATCCGTTTTGAAACCGAGGACCGAGGGACGGCGCACGCCAGGCAACACGATCACGTCGTACAACTCGCGGACGATGCCTTGCAGCCACAGCCAATGGACGAGTTCGCCCGTTTGGAGGTCGATCACGAACAGACCACGGTGGGCTTCGGCATCGTGCGACCTGAGGTTGTCATCCAAGGCCAAGCTTTGAAACGTACGGTTCTCACGGCACTGCGAGAGTCCCATCACGGCGTAGTCACCGATGAAGCTCAACTCGCGCAGATAGCCAGGCAGAATGTCAGCGGCTCAAACGTCCCGCTGTTTCGGTTCACACGCCCGAAGTGTCCGTTCCCGGAATCGAACAGCCAGAGTTAATCGCGATCAACGCGCGGCGAATGTGGCATCGACAGTCCGGTCACGATTGTCTCGTTTGTCCGCACGTCGATCACACAGCCACCATCGTGCCGCCGCTCGCGCCAACCGTCGGCAACGTCGCGTTGACTGACGCTCGTGACATACGCCGCGCGACCAGACTCGATCGCCAGCCCATTGAGATGACAGCGATCTTCCGCCGCCAGCTTCGAGAGAAAAAGCGGCTTCCACAGCGGGACGAAACTATGCCGATCACTGATCGTCGCCAACAACTGGGTGATGGCGGCGAGGTCATTCTAGCAGCGCATCCGAGCGGCGACTGATTGCCGTCGCCGTCACGTCGACAGCGCCATGAGCAAAGCGGCCAACATCCATGGCAAGGGCATCAACTTTGGCAACAGTGGTCTTAACTGGACAATAGAATCCAGAAAAGTCCAGAGTCTGACGCAGCGGGGTTCTGGCAACAGAATCGAGATACCAAGTGTTCCAAACATAGGAATTGGGAAAGCCGGCAGTGAGCACGCATCCAAAAGCACTGCCAACTTGCGGGACATCAAGAAAAAACGGAGTTATTTTTCCTCGCCCCTCTTGGCGAGAACCAGCGTTTCTTTGACCAGATGCCCCATATGCGGATGAGTCGGTTCCAGTCCGACAGTTAGCCCGGCTTCTTGGATCGCGGCGGAACAGGTTGGGCCGATCGAACCGATCAGGCAATGCTGTGCGGCGGCGAGGAGTTCGCTATGCAAACCGAGCCGCTCGGCGATGATTAGCACGTTGCGGATTTGTTGAGCGCTGGTGAAGAGCAAGACATCAAAGCGGCTGGCGACGATGTCACGGATCGCGGATTCGAGCGGTTGCGTGTCGTCGGGTAATTCCCAGCGATAGACCGGGACCGATAAAACGCTCGCGCCCCGATCGATCAGGGCGGCGGTCAGTTCGTCGCTGGGTTGGCCGTATTCCTGGATGGCGACAAATTTCCCGCGCAGGTCCGCGACGACTGAGCCGTCGGGGAATTTCAGACCGCAGTCGATCTCCGACAGCAGTTCGTGCCAGGTGTTCGGCTCGGGAGCTTTGTGGTCGATGCGGACTGACCAGTCGCGCAGCACGGCGGTCGGTTTTGGGCCACGCACCATGATGCAACAGCGCTGCAAAGCGTCAAAAAAAAACGCTCGTTCGATCCGCGTTTCTACGACTTCGAGTATAGCCTTCGCGCCGACTCCCGTCATGAAAATCACGATGTCAATCTGGCGGGCCAGCAACCGATCCAAAAAACAAAACGCGGCCTTGTTGTTTTCGAGCGGCACTTCTTTCAAAGAGGACGCCAACACCGGCTCGCCGCCGTGGCGTTCGATCAATGACCGCATCTCGTCTTGCTTGCGGCTTTCAAAACTGCAAACGCGAACAGCGAAAGATGCCAGAGATAAGGAATCGGAAGTCGAGTTGCTCATGCGGGGATAATACACTCCGTGAGACAATCCGCCGCCGCACGCGACCTATCTTTTTCGAAGTTCGCCGATGCCAACGCGATGAGAAGGTCGACTGGGAAGCGTAGGCGCTCGTCCGGAGCTGATCCAACAAGAACCATCTCCAGCTACACCCCCAGTCGACCCTCTCATCGCGGGTTGGCAAACACCGATTTTTCAGGAAACATTTTGGAGTCGAGATTGACGAACGCTGCGACCTGGGACTCCCCGCGCGCACATCCGTGCCCGCGCGAAAAGTTTTCGGCCGCGAGTCGGCTATTGGCAAACGCTGTACCGCGAACCAACGGGTGGAAAACCTGACGCAGAGCTATTTGCGTTGGAACCGCGAAACCAGCCGCTGGGCGCTTACTCACGGTTAGGAGAAATCAAACCGCAGGCTTGCGCCCGGCGGCTGTTACCCAGGTGTTCGGTTGCCCGTCGGCGCGGCAAGGCTGTCGAATGTCGAGGCGGGGGACCGCCGTCACAAAATCTTTTCCGCCTTCCACCATCGACTATGGCGAGTTGGTTTGGCATATTGTTGCCGAGTCGTGGCCCATCGCGAGAGCACATCGTGGCGCAGCAACCTCCCGATCATTGGAAACAGCTTGTCGGTCCTTGTGGCTGGTTCCGAGTTTCGTATCCACCGTCCTGGCAACTCGACACGATTGATGGTGTGTCGCATTTGATCATGCCAGACCAAGCGGGAATCCTGTCGCTACGGTGCCTGTGGGGTGATCCGACGTCGCACGCGCGATCGATTGATCTGAATAAATTATTTCCTCGACGGCGGCTGGTGACTCCGTTGCGATCGTTGAGCCTGAAGGAGCCGACGATCGGCTGGCAGGGCGAAGCGGTTATGGAGCCGAAACAGCCATGGTGGAAACGCTGGTTTCATCGATCCGTGTGGCATCACTGGAGAGCCTGGATGGTGGCATGGCCCAGCTTGCAAGTATTGGCCACTTTCATCGAACGCGGCGATCGCCCGACGGATCCGGAATCGGAAACGCTGGTCCGCATGGTGCTTAATACGTTGCACTCGCCGGAAGTGGTCGCGGACCCGCCGCATGTCTTTGCCGAACGGGCGCTCAATTTGGCTCGCGACAAATTCCCGCTGCTTGATTGTGAATCGCGCGGTGATTTCCAACTCAAGCTCGGCAAGTCGAACATCAACTTGTTCAACTTTTATCGCAGTTACGTGCAGTCCCCCGAGCGATTTGAAAGCATCCTGCTGCCGGCGCTCACGACCGTCGTGCAAGTCCAGGAATGGGGTGAAGAGCAAACGACTCCGGACATTGAACTCGTCCGCGACCGCATCATGCCAATGCTGTATCCCGAATCGGTGTGGCGGCAGAATTTCCCCAACTTCGTGGGCGAACCGTGGGTCGGCAACTTAATGGTGTTGTACGTCGTCGATGAGGCTCAGGCGTATTGGTACATCCGCAACGATCTGCTGTCGAAGTGGCATCTCACAGCTGAAGAACTGCACGAGATCGCGATGGAAAATCTGGAACGTTACTTCGACGAGCACCCAACCGAGATGGTGCTGACCGGCCAAGAAGAAGGCCCAAAATTGCTGATGCCTCATAAGCCCGACGCTTACAATACCTCGCGGTTGCTCAGTCCGGCGTTTCATGAACGACTGCGAGATGTGCTGGGCAATGAGTTCGCCGTGGGGATACCGAACCGCGATTTCTTCGTGGCCGTCAGTCTCGACGCCCCGGACATGGTCAAGCACATTCGCGATCGCGTTCGCGAAGATTTTTCACAAATGGATCACCCGCTGACGGACAAATTGCTGTTGGTCAGCGCCGACGGTGTCAGCGAACTCTGTTAAACTGGGTGATTGACGCAATGTCTCTCAATCTGACTGTCGAATCGTTCTTGCAGGTAGTTCGGCAGAGCGGCCTGATCGACACCAATCAACTGCCGACGCTGTTGTCGAAGTACGCGGATCGTGGCATCGACATCAAGAAGTCGCAGGCAATCGCCGACGCGCTGATGGCCGACGACCTACTAACCAAGTGGCAAGCTGAAAAGCTGCTAAACGGCAAGCACAAGGGCTTTGTCCTCGGCAAATACCGGCTGCTGGGGTTGCTCGGCAAAGGGGGCATGAGTTCGGTGTATTTGGCCGAGCACATCCTGATGAAGCGCCGGTGTGCGATCAAAGTTCTGCCGGCCGCGCGAGTCAATGATAGCTCGTACCTGGCGCGATTTCATCGCGAGGCTCAGGCGGTAGCGTCGGTCGATCATCCGAATATCGTTCGCGCCTATGACGTGGATTGCGCTCAGGACAAGGATGCCCAAATTCACTTCTTGGTGATGGAATACGTTCCGGGCCAAAGTCTGCAAGAACTGGTGATGCAGGACGGTCCCCTGGATTACACCCTGGCGATGGACTTCATTCGGCAATCGGGACTGGGTCTGGATCATGCCCATCGTGCGGGGATGGTGCATCGCGACATCAAGCCAGCCAACTTGCTGATTGACACGAGTGGTGTCATTAAAATTTTGGACATGGGCCTGGCTCGGTTCTTTGACGACCGCGAGACGAGTTCGCTGACGATCGCTCACGAGGAAAAAGTGCTAGGGACCGCCGACTATCTGGCTCCCGAACAGGCGATGGACAGCCATTCGGTCGATACCCGCGCGGACATTTACAGCTTGGGATGTTCGCTGTACTTCCTCCTGACCGGGAAGCCCCCCTACGACGAAGGGACGTTGACGCAACGGTTGATGTGGCATCAGACGAAATCGTTTCCGCCGCTCACCGACTCGCGGTTGGATTGCCCGGCCTCACTGATCGCGATTCTCAATAAGATGGTCGAAAAGAAGCCGGACGATCGATATCAAACCGGCAACGACGTTGCCGCAGCCTGCCAAGAATGGCTGGTTAAAAACGGCGGCGCGGAATGGCGGCAACGGATCGGCAACACATTACGAGAGGTAGAAACGGGATCGCGGCCAGGCCTGCTATCGCGCGAGCGGCTGCCGACGCGCGACCTGCAAAGTGATTCAGAAATCGTTCGGCACGAACCGGACGATGCGCCCCCAACAAGGATCTCGCCCCGACCGCCGTCCACAAAGATTTCAAACCTCCCGCCGCCAACCGCCGCGCGAACTGCTCCGGTTGCTCCGCCCGTTGCACAACCGGTGAAGCCCGCCAGTCCGCCTGTCGCCAAGCCGGTGCTACCAGTCGGCATGCCCGTGGCAGCGCCGGCAATCCCCGTGGCGAAGCTGGTCGTCGCGATTGCTCAACCGGTCGCCCCAATTCGGCCGCCGGTCGCACAACAAGACGATGTGTCAGAAGACGATGTAACAGAAGACGAAGTCCAAGAGGACGGCGTGCCTGAGTCGTCTGGCGACGATGACGGAATATTTTCGCTGTTCGGACAAGAGAGTTCGTCCGCTATCGGTCCCGATACCAAACCGCTGGACGATGCCGCCGCGAACACAATGACCGCCTTTGCAACCGACGAGACCGAGCCGGCCACGTCCGCCAAATCAAGCTCTGGCATCAAGCGATCGGCCTCGTCAACGAAGCTCCCGTCAACCATTTCAGCCACATCAAAGAAATTGCAGGCGATCAAGTGGCAGAAACCGAAAGTCTTGGTGGTCGGCAGCGTCGCCTTGAGCTTGCTGATCGGCACGGGCGTTTGGCTGAGCATCAGTTCCTCGAAACCAAACGTTAAGAAAAAACCGAGTGGAAAAAATGCAGTCACTCAACCGGCCAAAGACGAGGCTTTTGAAGTGACGCTGCAGGTCGGCAGCACCAGCGAATACACGACGATCGGCCGCGCTCTGCATACGATCATCGAAAACCACACCGACTACGAATCGAAAGCGAAAGGCAAGCTATTGCGGTTCATCTTGCAGGTCGCGGCCAACAAGTCCTACGACGAATCAGTGACGATCGACGAGTCGTTCCCCGGCGAATTGCGTCTGACGGCGAACGGTTCCACGCGGCCCAAGTTGCAGCCGGCGGGTGACGAGCCAGCAATCAGCGTCAGGAATCGAGCCGGCGTCACGATCGAAGGACTGTCGATCGCGTTGAATCAATTTGCCGCCACGTCGCGCGGCGTCGTGATTTCCGGCAACTCACCCAAATGCCGTATCAAGAACTGCTTGATCTCGAACATCGGCCAAGCGGGTGTCGAAGTGATGGAAGTGGCCGGGGCCGAGGCAGGTGAAGGGATCATGATCGAAGGACTGACGTTTCAGAATGCCGGTTCCGGTTCCTTCGGCGTGCTGATCAGTGGCAAAGAAGCGAGCCGGCACGTCACCGTGCAACGCTGCAAGTTCGTCGGCCCAATGGGTGCCGCCATCGCCGTGCAAGCCCCGGTCGAATCGCTCGCGATCCGACAATGCGCCGTCTCCGGTGCCACAACCGCTGTCCGCTTCGCCGAAGCGGTCTTGCTCAAGGAAGTCGTCATTGAGCACTGCTCATTCAAGTTGACCAAACAGTCGATGGCCGGCCTGCTGTTCGACGCGATGCCGGCCGACGGCTCAAGTGGATTCAGTTGCCGGAACAACCTCTTCGCCGGACAGAAGCCGCCGGAAGTGCTCATCGAAAAGAATTACGATCCGAAGAAGTTCGACCAGCTAATCAGCACCGACAAGCCGTCCGACAACAATTGGAGCGACCGCGCGATTCCCGCCAAAGCCGCAATCAATGAGCGGGACATGATCGAACAGCGAGTCCCGGTCATCGAATTCGCTGACGCCAGCAAATCATCCTCCGACCTTTACCTCGTCCCGAAGGCAGGCGTGGAATACAAGTCGGCTGGCGTGAAGGCCAAGTAAGCGGGAACGCGGCATTGATGAGGCCACTCAGACGTCGGCAAGCCGACGCCATTCGTCCGCGAAGTGCGTGCAGTCGGTTTCGTTTCGGCAGCTTTGCGCATTCGTTGGATCCTTTTATTCGTCAGGCTCAAGCCAGTCGTACTTGAACTCCCGACAAAGGTTGCTATTTTGACAGGCGCAATTGTCAAAATTCCCTGCGAGCCAGCACCGTGAACGCCGAAATCTACGACGACTACATCCTGGACCATTACGAATGTCCCTATCACAAAGGGCATTTGGAGTTTCCGACGATTGCCCATAGCGAGCGAAACCCGCTATGCGGGGATCAAATTCGGCTGGAGTTGAAGGTCGATGACCAAGGCCGCGTAGCCGAAGCGTTCTTCAACGGCAAAGGTTGTGCGATTAGCCAGGCGGCGGCATCGATTTTATGTCAGCATGTCGAAGGCAAAACGTTGGATGAACTACGAAATTTTCAGGCTCAAGACATGTTGAAGTTGTTGCAAGTGCCGCTGACGGCGACACGCCAGCGCTGCGGGTTGCTCGGTTTCAAGGTACTCAAGACGCTTACATACGCGACGGAACAGGCCGCTTCAGCGAAGGCCGCTCGGTCCGAAGGGCCGTCGGTGGCGACGTCAGGTTAGTAAATCATGGCTGCGAACTTTGAAGTTGATGCGATCCGGCGGGACTTTCCGATTCTCAGCCGTCCGCTGCCGAACGGTGCTTCGCTGGTGTATCTTGACAACGGCGCAACTTCGCAAAAACCACTCGTCGTGTTGAACAAGCTGCGCGAAGTTTACGAGACCTACAACGCCAACGTGCATCGAGGCATTCATCAACTGGGCGACCGCGTGACGGTTGAAATGGAAGCCGCACGCGAGTCTGTTCGTCGATTTATCAACGCGACAGAGACTGCGGAGATCATCTTCACATCCGGCACGACGATGTCGATCAATCTGGTCGCGAACGCTTGGGGCCGAAAGTTTCTGCGACCGGCTGACGAGATTCTGCTCAACGTCATGGAGCATCACGCCAACTTGGTCCCGTGGCAGCAAGTCGCAAAAGCCACGGGAGCGCGGTTGCGATTTCTGCCGCTCACCGCCGACGGACAGCTTGATCTGTCGCATCTTGATCGCGTGCTGTCGAACAAAACCAAACTGGTTGCAGTTACGGCAATGTCGAACGTTTTGGGAACGATCAACCCGATCGCTGAATTGGCGGCGCGAGCCAAACAGTTCGGAGCGCTGATCCTGGTCGATGCGGCTCAAAGCGTGCCGCATCAGGCGACCGATGTGCTGCGTCCGCAGGTCGACTTTCTGGCCTTTTCCGGTCACAAACTGTACGGGCCGACGGGCATCGGCGTGTTGTACGGACGGCGTGCATTGTTGGAGTCCATGGACCCATTTTTGTGCGGCGGCAACATGATCGACGAGGTTCACCTGGAGTCCTCAACGTGGGGCGAACTGCCGTCGAAGTTCGAAGCAGGGACTCTGCCAATTGCCGAGGCGATCGGACTCGGAGTGGCCATTGAATTCGTCCTGTCCATCGGCTTTGACGCGATTCACGCTCATGAGCAGTTGTTGCTCATGAGCGCGATGCAACGCTTGGCCGAGACTCCCGGTGTGACGGTCGTCGGCCCAGCGGCCGAGCATCGCGGCGCAATCGTCAGTTTTACGGTCGATCGAGTTCATCCGCATGATCTCGCCGACCTCCTGGATCAAAAAGGGGTCGCGATCCGCGCCGGGCATCACTGCACAATGCCGTTGCACGAATGGCTAGACGTCCCCGCAACGGCTCGCGCCAGTTTCGCGTTGTATAATACGCTGGCGGAAATCGATGCACTGATCGACGCGATTCATTTCGCACGGCACAAGTTCCGACTGGAGTGAATTCTATCGCCACCACAAATCGGCAACTCCTAGCACGAGCAGGCCGAGGCTGATGATCGCGTTGACGTTGAAGAAGGCCACACCGACTCGGCTCAGGTCCGTGGGGCGAACCAACCAATGCTCGTAAATGAGCAACAACGTCACGGCCACGATTCCTACGAAAAAGAGTTGGCCGAAGCCACCGACTCGCCACAAGGCGAACAAGCACACGGCCGTTAGCAGGTGACTGAGGGCGGCGAATTTCAGCGCGAATGGAATGCCCCAGCGAGCCGGAACGCTGTGCAGGCGATTGGCTTTGTCGAAGTCGTAATCTTGGCAGGCGTACAAGATGTCGAAGCCGCCGACCCAAAAGAAAACCACTGCCGCTAGGCAAAGCGGCGCAGAAGTTACCTCGCCTCGAATCGCGATCCAGGCGGCGATCGGCGACAGCATCAGCGCGGCGGACAGCCAATAATGGCACAGCGACGTGAATCGTTTCGCGAACGAATAGCTCAGCAAGAACAGCATGACCGGCACCGACAACCAGATCGGCCAGCGATTCGGCAAGAACAACAACGTCGATGCAGCAAACCCCGCGCAGCAAACGATCGTGAACGCGACGACAACCGGGCCGCTCAATAATCTGGCTGGTAAGTGTCGAGTCGCGGTGCGTGGATTCGCCGCATCAATGCGCCAATCTACCAGCCGATTGAATGCCATCGCGGCCGATCGAGCCAAGACCATGCACAGCATAATCCCGATCAGTTCGCGCACTCGAAACGGCTCGTCCCGCCCGTGCCAAGCCAGCACCGCAGACAACAACGCGAACGGCAACGCAAAGACCGTGTGGCTGAAGCGGATCAGTTCGAGCAGTCGGCGGACGAGCGTGAGCATGGGAAGTGGCGTGAGTGGGAGTTGGGACGACACAGTGAGTCGCAATGTAGCCCGGTTTTCCAAGCCGGGCGCGGCTTCAGTAGACCATTTTTGAAAAACCAGTCTACGGAATTGTTCATGGACGAATTCTAATTAAGTGACAGACTGATGCGAACCGCTTTGCCGAACAAGTGACAACAGGCAATCTGGGAATTCTGGGCGTAGTGAGTTCATTGCCCCATCTCCCCATCACCCACCAATTCGTCTGGACCCTTGCGAACCGGCAGTCGTATAACCCGCGCTTCTCGTGGCGGCAGACTTTGCCGCTGTGTGCCTTTCCCAATGTCTCGCCGTGTTGCCCATCGGGAGTCCCCGTGCCGGGCCGAAGAAATCGTCATCGACTGCGCCCCCTTGCCGCTGTCTGCGCACTGTTATTGTGCGTGGCTGGGTTGATCGTGCGCGCGGGACTCGGCGCGGACGGAGTGACACAGGCTGTGTTGAAAGATGATCCGATTCAACTGACAGGGGATTATGCTTCGGAGGGAACGGCGGAATCGGGCGAACGAGTGTTGATCGTGCGCGGCCGTTGTTGGTTGAAGCAGGGTGACCTCGTCGCGACGGCTCGCCAGATGATCGTCTGGCGAAGTCTGGCGGGCGGGCGCGAATCGCTCGCCGTGTATCTCGAAGATGACGTGCGAGTTGAACAGGTCGGGCAGACAGATCAGCAGACGAACGCTTTTTTGCAGATCAGCACGCGCACGGGGAATGTGGAAGATCGGTTCCGATCGAAGTCGGTGGGAAACGCGATTGAGCAAGATGCCATGTTTCAACGAGCGGCCTTGCGACGACAAACGGTGCAGCGATCAGGGCTGACTCAAACGCAGTTCGTGGTCCCACAACCGGATCAGTCACCGCCGGGCGGTGGCCGATCAATACTGCCGATGCCGGGCAATCGCTTGCGTCACGTCCGCCTTTCACCGCGGAGTTCGATGAAGATCGACATTCGCACGGAGAAATCGACAAACACCGTACCGCCGGAACAGATCACGATCCTGACGGGCGGGGTCAACCTGGTCGTCGAGGGAGACGATCGGTTTGGCGTGATCGACTTGTCGGCCGATCGGATTGTTATTTGGAGCGAAGCCACAGAGTCGGGGCAGTTCAACTTCGACAGTACGCAGCCGTTGGAATCGCAGTTTCAAGTCTATCTCGAAGGGAATATTGTCGGCCGGCAATCTACGAACGTGCTGCACGCCGAGCAGGCGTATTACGACGCGCGGGAAGATCGTGGCTTGCTGCTCGATGCCGAACTGTCGCTCAGGCCGCCGGAGTTTGGCGGCCAGCGTGTCCGCGTGCGAGCCGAGCGGCTGCGGCAGCTTTCGCGAAACGAATTTCATGCGACAAACGCTTGGACCACGACCAGCCAATTTGGTCATCCGGGTTATCGCATTCAATCGAGCGACATCTTTGTCGAACCGTATTATGCCCAGCCGCTCGATCTGCCGTTACTCGGCGGCGATTACGACTCGGCTCGCTTCGATCCAGAGACCGGGGCACCGCGATATCGCGAAGTGCCGTATGTCACGAGCCTCAATAACACCTTTGTTTTGAATGAGACGCCTCTGTTTTATCTGCCGTATGTTGCC
This sequence comes from Planctomyces sp., assembly GCA_031375695.1. GTDB lineage: Bacteria > Planctomycetota > Planctomycetia > Planctomycetales > Planctomycetaceae > SXKJ01. The sequence continues at coordinate 16,944 of JANMIF010000207.1, read as the reverse complement.
GGTCCAGCAGATGACCCGAACATTCCGCTGCGTGCGCTGACGATTCGATCGGACAGCGTGTTCGGTATTCAAGCTCGGTCCCAGTGGGACATCTTGCAGATCCTCGGCATCGAAGAACCCCCCGGAATCAAACTCAATTTGGAAGCAGACTACTTGTCGAAGCGTGGTCCGGTGCTGGGGCTGAACGGCGAGTACATCATGCACGACTTGTTGGGCATTCCGGGAACAGCGATTGGCGAGGGGCTGGGGGTCTACGTTCACGACAGCGGAAAGGACAATCTTGGTGCCGATCGCCGGATGCTCGAACCGCGAGAACAGAATCGCGGTCGGCTGACTTGGCGGCATCAACAAGAGCTGCCAAACGGGTTCAAGTACTTCGGCGAGACCGGATACCTTTCCGATCGCAATTTCTTGGAGCAGTTTTACGAGAAGGAATTCGACACCGGCAAGGACATTGAATCGGTTGCCAACTTGCAGCAGACCGGCGATAGCTGGCAATGGGGCTTGCTGCTCCAAACGCAGCCCTATGAATTTGAGAACAACACCGAATGGCTCCCGCGAGGTGACCTGACGTTCCTCGGCGAGCCGCTGCTAGGTGGCTGGCTGAATTGGTCGAGTCACACGATGGGTGGCTACGCGCAGCTCAATCAAGCGGACCCGCCGAACGTGGCCGGAGACAAATTCAGCCCGCTGCCGTACTACGCTGACTTGCAGGGCGGAGTCGCGATGACGCGGCATGAGCTGACGGCTCCGTTGCAGTTTGGCTGGTTAAACGTCGTTCCGTATGTTTGGGGCGAGGCGGCTGGCTGGTCCGACAGCGTCACCGGCGGAAGCCGAGATCGACTTGTCGGCAGTGCGGGACTCCGCAGCAGCATCATGTTCACGAAGACGATGCCGTGGGTGCAAAGCTCGATCTTCAACCTCAACGGGCTGGCTCACAAAATGGTGTTCGATGTCGATTGGTCAATGACCCAATCGAATCGTGGTCTAGACTCGATTAAGCAGTGGAATGAGTTCGACGACAACGCTCAGGAACGATTTCGTCAGCGGTTGTTACAAAACACTTATCCCACCTTTCTCACGTTGCCGACGCAGGCCGATCCGCGCAACTTTGCGGTTCGATCCGGCGCCGGCAGTGGCGTGACCGCTCCGTATCACGAGTTGGTCGATGATCTGCACGTCGTTCGTTTGGGTTGGCGACATCGCTTGCAGACAAAGGTCGGGCCGCCCGAGCGGTTGCGAACGAAAGATTGGATGACGCTCGACCTGGAAGCATCGCTGTTCCCGAACGCCACGCGAGACAACTTCGGCGAAACTGCCGGACTTTTGGGAGCACGCTACGCCTGGCATGTCGGCGATCGGACTTCGCTGTTGGCGGGGGGGGCTCGCGATCTGTTCAACGGTGGCATGGAATTATGGAACGTCGGCATCCTCAGCCAGCGCGGCACGCGCGGCAGCGTGTACGTCGGCGCAAGACAAGTTAAAGGTCTCGGATTCGAAAGTCAGATTCTCACCACCACCGCCAGCTATTCGATGAGCGAGAAATGGATCTCGACGTTCGGCACCGCATTCGATCTGGCCGAAGGCCGCAACCGTGGCCAGTCGATGACGCTGACTCGCGTTGGGGCCGACTTCCTGATCCACTTTGGAGGCAACTTCGACGCCAGCAAAGGGAACGCCGGATTCGCGATCAGCGTTGAACCGCGACTCGGCAATTGGGGCAACCAGTCCACGCAGCTCGGCAATCTGCTCGGCAATCGCTGAAAGATGAAGGAACTCGCCCCATGCTTCCACCAACTCTCATTGATCCGATTCATCAAGCCCGACAGTCTTTGGCTACCGCTCGTCAGGCCTCCAACCCGCGCAGCGAAACGCAGGCGCTCATCGACCTGGGAGTGATTGGCCTTCGCGGTGGCAATCATCGACAGGCCGCCGGACTGCTGCAACAGGCTCGAATCCTGGCCGAAGAACTCAACGACCGCGCACTGCATCTCGACGCGACGGATCATCTCGGCACCGCGCTGTTTCAACTCGGCCAAGCGCCGCAAGCGATCGACTTGTTGAATCAAGCCGTCGTCGACGCGCGAGAGATGGGGGACCGATATCGTGAAAAAGCGGCGTTGGAGCATCTCGGCATGTGCCTGTTTGGAGTTCGAGATTTCGCACTGGCCGAAAACTCTTGGAAGCAATCGTTGTCTCTGGCAGTCGATCTCAATGATCCGGTTCACGAGGCCGAACTGTTGTGGTTGCTGGCGATTGTCCACGCCGAATGCAGTCTACGCGGTGCCGCGCTCGAACGAGGTCGCGAGGCCCTTCGCAAATTCCAGTTGCTCGGCAATCCGTTCGTCCCATGGCTCACCGAGCACTTGCTGCGCTACGAGCAAAGAACTGAGGAACGACTCGCCAAGCCAGCGGAATCCTCTGCACTGGATAGCGTACTTGGGCCGTGGAGTGTCAGCACAAATGATCTGTCGGCCAGCCTATCGCCGCCTGCTCCCGGCTTGCTGCGCATGGCCTTTTCCGCCGTGAAGTCGATCAGCCGCTTCTTCACATCGGGCTTTGAAACGGTTACGGAAGCGACCTATCAATCACGGCTCGCCGAATGCGCCACATGTGAACATCACACGGGAGTCCGTTGCACGCGCTGTGGCTGCTTCACTTCGATCAAAGCCTGGATGCCTCACGAACCCTGCCCGCTCGGCCGCTGGGACAACATCGCACACAACTCTCGCGCTGCCTGATCGGAAATCGCCTGCGTCACTGGAACGGGTGCCAGTGGACGTGTTTCAAATCGTCACCGCGCGTGAATATACTGCCGTCGCTGAGTCCGAACCGAGTTTCCCGGCGTTGGCCGACGGGCAGTACTCCGAACACTGTGTCTTCGGCATCGGCGACACCACCAGTTCCGTGTTGCTGCTTGGGTTTGCGGCCTCCGTAGCCAAGACGTTTGGCGCGGCGAAGCTGCCGTAAGTCGATCGGCAGGAGAAAATCTACCGTGGGATAAGCTTCCAGCTTGTCATGCTAATTGAAGCGATGGTGACAAGCTGGAAGCTTATCCCACGGGTTCTGCTCGGAAATTCTGTGACGCAATTTCAGTTCGACGTCTTGAACAGGGAGTCTACAACGGCCGCGCGGCGCGGGCGGTGGTTGACGCCGCATGGGGTTGTTGAGACCCCCGCGTTCATGCCGGTGGGAACGCAAGCGAGCGTCAAAGGTTTGACACCGGAGATGCTGCGGCGAGTTGGAGTGCAGAAGATTCTGGCCAACACTTATCACTTGGCGTTGCGGCCGGGGCCGGAGATCGTGGCAGAGCAGGGGGGCTTGCATCGATTCATGAGTTGGGACGGGCCGATCCTGACCGACAGTGGCGGGTTCCAAGTTTTTTCGCTGACGTCGCTACGGAAGATCGACGACGAAAAGGTCGTCTTCAAATCGCATCTGGATGGAAGCGTCTTGGAGCTGTCTCCGGAACGAGCGATGCAGATTCAAGAGCTGCTCGGTGCGGACTGTATCATGTGCCTGGATGAATGCCCGCCGGCCGATGCTCCGCGCGAGAAGTTGATCGATGCCGTGGATCGGACGACCCGTTGGGCCGCGCGGTGTCGGGAGGCTCACCAGCGAAACGATCAAGCGTTGTTCGGGATCGTACAGGGGGCGACCGATCGCGGACTAAGGGAGCGATCGGCAGCGGGATTGTTGCCTCTCGATTTTCCCGGTTACGCGATCGGCGGGTTGAGTGTCGGCGAGCTGCCGGAGCAAATGTATGCAACGCTCGATTTCACCGCGCCGCTGCTGCCGGCAAACAAGCCTCGCTATTTGATGGGAGTCGGGACGCCGACCGATTTGTTGGAAGCGGTCTGCCGGGGAATCGACCTGTTTGACTGTGTCATGCCGACTCGAAATGGCCGGAATGCGCTCGCCTTCACGAGCGGCGGGGCGATCCGGCTGCGGAACCTGAAGCACCAGCGCGACCCCGGCCCGCTCGATCCAAATTGCGATTGCCCGGTGTGTACGACCTACAGCCGGGCCTATTTGCGGCACTTGTTCATGACCGGCGAGATGCTCGGCCCGGTGCTCTGTTCGTGGCACAACATTGCATTTTATCAAAAATTACTGCAAGGAATGCGCTCGGCCATCGAAGAAGGGTGCGCTGCCGAGTACCGCGCCGCACAGCTTGCCGCGTGGAAAGGCTCGTCCTAGAATCCGCCCCCTTTTGAGGTTGTGGCTGTAGCGCACGCGGCTCGCGTGCGCTGGATGAGCCGACTCGCGAACACAATTGGTTACACGCGAGCCGCGTGGACCACACTGCGGCGGAATTGGACTCGATATGAATTTGTGGCACACGATCACGGTGTTGGCAGAGGGCGAACCAGCCGCTGCGGCGGAGCAACCGTTCGGCCTCGGCCCGATGATGTTTCCGCTGATCATGATCGTATTCGTTTGGTATTTCCTGATTCTGCGGCCGCAGGGTCGTGAGAAGAAGGATCGAGAAACGGCGTTGGCCAGCTTGAAAAAGAACGATCGCGTGGTGACGTTTTCAGGGATCATCGGCACGGTCGTCAACTTCTCCAGCGACAACAAAGAAGTGACGCTGCGATCCGATGACGCCAAGTTCCGCGTGCTCCGCAGCGCGATCCAGGGAGTCCTGGCCGAAACGTCCGATGAGCCACAGAAGCCTGCGACGACGTGATCTGCACGGAACTTTGAATTCGAAATTTTAGACTTGAGATTTGAAATCTGAGACACGAGGACTCGATGACAGACTTGATTGGATATTCGTTACTGGCTCAGGTCGGCGGTGAGATTTCGGCGAGGGTTGCTCCGGCACCGGTCGGATTAAGCATCGGCGGCAAGCTGATCATGTTGGTCCTGTTGTTCGTTCTGCCGTATGTCGCGGGAGCTTTGGTCGCTCGGGCGCTGCGGCTGAAGGAATACTCGAACCGGATCGGCACGGTCTTGTTGGCGTTCACGCTCGGCTTGGCTCCGTTCTTCTATGAGATCGGGACGACGGGCGAATGGGGCTCGTGGAAGAAATGCCTGCGATTGGGGATCGACCTCAACGGCGGCACGAACTTGATTTATCAAGTCGATACAAAGCAGGCCGAGGAAGAAAAGAAAGACATCAATCAGGCCATGAACATGATGGTCGGCGTGATCCAAAAACGGATCAACCCGTCAGGCACCGAGGAAATGGTCGTTCGTCGAGTCGGGAGCGATCGGATCGAGATCATCATCCCGGGTGCCGATCAAGGAGTTGTCGCTCAGAAAAAGGCCGACATGACCCGCATCGGCAGCCTGGAGTTCGGCATCGTGGCGAATACTCGCGACCACGCCAGTTTGATTCGTGGCGCATCGGCTCTCCCGGAAACCATAAACGCGTACAGCGAAGGGAATCGCGTGGCCGCTATTTGGCGCGACATGTGGCCGGATGAAAAAGTCCCCGGCGATCCCGGATCAATCGGCATTCGTCAGTTGACAAAGCGCAAAGCCAAGAACCGAAAAAAGGAAGAAGTCACGGTCACGCAAATCCTGATCGTGCAAAATGACGAGGACGATCGGGTCACTGGCAAATACCTGACTAACGCTGGCAAGACCCTGTCGAAAGAAGGGAAGGCGGCGGTCACGTTCCAATTCAATGGCGAAGGGGCGCGGCGATTTTACAACCTGACCTATCAGAATCGCCCAACCGCCGACAAGCAGCATTTTCGACTGCTGTCGATTTTGCTCGACGAGAAAGTCCATTCGGCTCCGCGAATCAATGACGTGATTCGGGACAGTGGGCAGATCACGGGCGACTTCTCGCCAAAGGAATTGGATGCGTTGGTCAACGTGCTCAATGCTGGCGCGCTGGAACTGCCGATCAAGCCGGACCCGGTCAGCGAATTTACGATCAGCCCGCTGCTGGGCGAGGATGTGCAACGCAAAGGGATGACCGCGATTTGGGTGTCCTCGCTGGCGGTGTTCGTGTTCATGCTCGTGTATTACCGGTTCTCGGGAATGGTCGCCGACATGTCGCTAATCCTGAACCTCGTCTTGATTGTCGGTGCGATGGCGATCTGCAACGCGACTTTCACGCTACCTGGTTTGGCTGGCATGGTGCTCACGATCGGCATGGCAGTTGATACGAACGTGCTGATTTACGAACGCATGCGCGAGGAAATGGCTCGCGGCAGCAGCTTAAAAATGACGATTCACAACGGCTTTGACAAAGCCCTTTCTGCCATCGTCGACTCGAACATCACCACGCTGATCGCCGCCGTGATCCTGTACATCATCGGCACCGATCAGATTAAGGGATTCGCCGTCAGCCTCTTCATCGGGATCACGATGAGCATGTTTTCGGCGTTGTATTTCGGGCACTTGATGTTCGACATCGCCGAACGCAAACGCTGGATTCGCGACAAGCTGAGCATGTTCCAAGTGATCGGCACGACCAACTTCGATTTCATCAAACAGATGAAAACCGCCGTCACATTTTCGGTGGGGTTCATTGTCCTCGGGGTCACGCTGGTGATTGCTCGTGGGACCGACAGTCTGGACATCGACCTCAGCGGCGGTTCGACAGTGACGTTTCAATTCACCCAGCCGCAACAAATCGAAAAGGTGAAAGGCAAACTGAATGACACGTTCCAGGGAGCGATCTCGCTCGAACGTTTGGCGTTGAGGGACGAAGACTCGACCAGCGATAGCGGCAAGCAGTTCCGGCTGCGAACCAAAGAGCAGAACATTGCGAAGATCCGTGACGGCATCGAAACGACCTTCAAAAAGGCCGGCTACGAGCTGCGCAAAGTCACGGTGGAATTCACCAAGCCGACCGTCGCCACAGAGGCTGTTTCGGGGATCGGGAGTTCGACCAGTGATTTGGACGGCGCGAAGGGCTTCGATGATCTGAAAGCCGATGAAGGAAAGGACGAATTCAAAAAGCCAGAGACGGAAAAGAAAGACGAATCAAAGAAAGACGACGCGAAACCGGCGGAACCCGCCGCTGAAAAGAAATCGGCAGACGACCCCAAGAAACCGGCGGAAGTCAAACCGGCTGAGGCGGAAGAAACAACAACATCCGAGCCGAAAGAGGCAGCCGCAACCAAATCGGATGGCAAATCGAAATCGGCCAAGATGCCCCAACTGCCGAAGTTTGACTTTCCTGATGACAAAACAGCCGACTCACTGGCGAACACCGATCCGTTTGCAAACGGTTTGCGTTCCGAACTCGCCTTCAGCGGCGAGATCACAACTACAACGGCCGGTGACTACCTGATGGCCGCGCTGCGCAAGACAAACCCAAACAAGTTCAAAGAGGCCGACGCCGAGGCACTGCTCCGCATCAGCGGCATCGGCGGATCCGGGATGAAGGAAGCCGAAGGGAAAGTCAAAACGTTCAACAAGATGCTGCTGGAAACCAAAACCGGCTCCGTCACGACCGATGATCTGGACAAGTCGTTGGCCGACATGAAGCAGACAATGAACGACACACCGATCTTCGAGGAAGTCAGCAACTTCGCCAGTTCCGTGGCCGAAGACATGCGGACTCTGGCGCTCGTGGCTCTGCTGGCGAGCGGCGTGGCAACCGTCATTTACTTGTGGTTCCGGTTTACAAAAGCGGACTTCGGTCTGGCCGCCGTCGTGGCCGTGTTTCACGACGTGTTGTTCGTGCTGGCCACGTTGCCGTTCGCGTTTTACCTGTCGAAAACACCACTCGGTCCGCTGCTGGGCTTGGAAGATTTCAAACTGAACCTGTCGATCGTCGCCGCCTTCCTGACGATCATCGGGTACTCGCTGAACGACACGATCGTGATCTTCGACCGCGTCCGCGAAATCCGCGGCCGTAATCCGCTGCTTACGACGCAGATGGTTAACGACAGCGTCAATCAAACGTTGTCGCGCACGATCCTGACCGCCGTGACCGTGTTCATCACCGTCATCATCCTGTACGCGCTCGGCGGCGACGGCATCCACGGCTTCGCGTTCTGCATGTTGATCGGCACAGTCGTCGGAACGTACAGCACGGTCTTCATCGCCAGCCCATTCTTATTGTGGATGATGAATCGCGAACAACAAAAAACGTTCGGTAAAAAGTCGTAGCACAGGCGGCTCGCCTGTGTTCCGATTCGCAGATGAAATCACAGTCGATCCGGCCCGTGCTATGTGCGTTGCCACGTCGCCGAGAACCGGCCGCGAATCGCGTCCCACAGGGCGGCGACAGTTGTCGCGTTTAGTGCCACAAACATCAGCGGCGCGGCGAATAATTTTGATCGCCAGCCGGCAAGTTGACAGGCCCAGCCGGCCAACGCCGTCAAGTAAAACACGGCCTGAGCGATCAGCAGTCCGAAATACAACGGCTCGCGCGCCAGCACGATGTTCGCCACCGCCACGAGCACGATCAGCGCGGGCGAAACCAGCCGCGCTAGTTTGTGAGACAGGTACTCGAACCAAATCGGATTCCGCCACGGCAGCAACCAGCCCGGTTGATTGACGATCAACTGGGCCGCACCGGCGATTGTTCGCCGCTTGCGAATCGCTTCGCGCGAGGCGGATGTGCTCGGTAAATCAAACGCAATCGCGGCCGGATCGAATAAGCAGCGATAACCGGCGGTCACGGCCTGCATCGGGATCACCACATCGTCGAGAATCGTGTTGACCGGGATCGGCCGGAACAGCGAACGGCGAATCGCGTACAACGCCCCAGTCGCTCCCGGCACGCTGCGAAAACGACCTTCCGATTTGCGAATGAACTTCTCGTAGCGCCAATACACACCGACTCCGTGCGCCGCCGTCGTCGTGTCGCCGTCCGCACGAAAGACCAGTTCACCTGAAACCGCACCGACCGTCGGGTCAGCGAAATTGGCCGCCAACTCTGCGATCGCGCGAGCATCCAGCTCCTGCCGCGCATCGTTCAATACGATCAACTCGGATGAGCAGGTCGGGATGATATCGTTCAAAACGGCGGGCTTTCCGCGACGTTTGGCAAAGTGCCGCAGTTGCACTCGCGGATCGCCGATGCCAGCCATAACGGTCGCGGTGTCGTCGGTCGAACCATCTGAGGCAATGATCACTTCACAAATCACATGACTGTCATCGGACGCCAGCACGCTTGCGATTTTGCTCGGCAGTCGAGCCGCTTCGTTGAAGGCCACGATCACGACCGATACGGATTGTTTATTGCGAACCTTCACCGTCCGCAACGGCCGAATCCGCGACAATGCAAACACCAGTATCGGATAACCCACAAAGACGTAAGCCACGCAGAACAAACTGAGCCAGAAAATGATTTGCCAAGCGAGATGCATTGAAACTCATTGTCTTCCGTACGCGCTCGAAAGAAACATTGGGGACAGAAAAATGACAGGCGTTTTTTGTTGTCCGAACTCTTCTTGTCTTGGTCGTGTTTGTTTTAAACGGAATTGGCCCCAACGAATTGAGAAAGACAACGAATGGGTACTGTTTCGGTTGAGGGGGCAACTTCAATCTGCAGGTTGTGCTGTGAGCGGGACCGTCCGGTAAGTTGATCGAACAACGCGGCGAGTTGACTAGTCAGTTGCCGTCGTTCAAATCGAGATGTGTCGAAACAGCCAGTTGGAAGCGAGAGTCCGAGATGGTGGCGTTTGATTTCGTCTTCCAATCTTTGCGCGATTGAGGCGGGTTCGGCGGGAGAGTGCACAAAGGCGAGCGGGCAATCACGAAGTAGATCGCAGACTTCACTAGGCGGTACGATCGCGAACAACGGCTTGCGGAGGGCGAGGCACTCGAACAATTTTCCGGGCACGACGCGACCGGCGTGTGGCACGTTTGACAACAGCAAGCAAAGTCCGTGGGCCGACTGCATCAACTTGAGCGCGGCATCGTGGTCGAGATAGGGTTGCTTGACCAATCGGCACGGTAGGCCATTCAGTTGATCGAGCAGTTGATCCTGCGCCCCTGTTCGGCGTCCGGCGAAATGCAGTTCCAGCCGCGCGGCGAGTTCCGGGGACTTTTGGCTGAGCAACCGCACCGCTTCGACAAGTGGCTCGACGGTCGTCAGGTTCCAAAGCGTGCCGACATACGCCAGCTTGTAAACCTCGCGATTTGCCGAAGCCTCCGTGAGTGGCGAGGCAAGTTCGTTCAATGATTCGGATTGGAGATCATCGGCATCGTAGCCGTTGTAAATATGAGTGATCTGCGGATGTGTTTCCGCTTGCCGCGCGACGTCAGCGAGAGCCTCCGCGCTGTGTCGAGTTGTCGCAACGACGGCCGATGCCGCTCGCAACACACGGGCCTGCATGTGTCGTTGCATGAGTCGCGAGACATAGCCAAAGCGGCGGTTTTCCCAATAAGCATTGCTGATGTCCCACTCATCGCGGTAATCGAGCACCAGCGGCAGCCCAGTTCGGCGACTCAATTCCGCTCCGATCAGCAGTGACGAAAACGGCGGGGCCGTCACGAAAATCACGTCGTGTTTTTCTTGAGCCAGCACGCGCAGCCCGGCTTCGATTGCGTGATGATTCCAAAGCACCTGCGGATCAGGTTGTAGCAGCATATTCGTCGCCAGCCGCAGCAGTTTTCGTGCGCCCGCTTTCCCCGGAACGGCCGCGATCAAACGTTGAGCCAGTCCGGCATGACCATTCGTATTCGCCATCGCTTCGCCAGAAGTTGCCGGTCCAGTCGACATGGCCAGCTTCGCGGCATAACTCGGTTCGAGCGTTCTTGCTCGCACAACACGTGTGCTTCGCGGCACATCGCCAACCAGCGACTGATCCAACACCGGCACCGACGGGTTTTCGACGGTCAGCACCGTCGAGTCCCAGCCGAACTCCGGCAGGTATTTGACAAACTTCGTCACCCGCTGCACGCCCGCTCCCCCGACGGGCGGAAAGGCATACGAAACGATTAAGGCTTTTTTAGTGGTCATGGTACGTTCGTCGCGCAGATGTTTTGGCGAGCCGGATCGATCTGTTCCGGCGGTAAATAATTTTCCAATTCAGAGGACACGACTCATGAAAGCGGAAGCTATCTCGGATTTTGGATTGATTTGTCTAAGCTACGATCCCGTTTGAATGGAACACAACGAGGCACTGGGAAATATTCGAAGGTTTGGCCCGGCAGCGTGTTGTTCGACTTTCGGGGCCGTTTCGGTTCGCAGTTGATTCAACAGTTGCACGAGTTCTCGCGCGGTGTCGGTCCACACCCGTCGCGGCCAGGCTTGAGCGGCGGCGAGATATTCGGGTTGCAGGACTCGTTCAATGGCGGCAGCGAAGGCATTCGCGTCACCGACCGGGACTAGTTCCGACCACGCCGCGCCACCGGCAGAATCGGCAATCTCGGTGATGCTGCCGACGTCCGTTGAGACAAACGGCCGGCCACACGCCAGCGATTCTCGCAACACATTCGGCAGGCCTTCCGAAGTACTCGACAACACGGTCACATCGGCCGCGCGGTACCAATCGGGCAGCGCTTCCGGAAGCTGCGAACCAGCAAACCGCACATGCTCACTCAACTCGCGCCAAGCCACGTCGGTCGCGACCGAGTCTCGCAGCGGGCCGCTGCCGACCAACACTAGCAACACATTCGGAATGCGCTGCCGCAACTCGTCCACCGCCGCGATCAACACATCCAACCCTTTGACCTCCGCCATCCGCCCGACCCACAGCAAAATTTTGCGATCGAGTGGCAACGACAATTGCCGTCGCGCTATTGCGGCATCGCCGGGATAAAATCGTTCGCCATCGATTCCCTGATAGATCGTGTGAATTTGCTGGCTGGGGACTCCTAACTCGATCGCCCCTTGTCGCAGCTTCTCGCTGACCGACATCACGCCATCCGATTCCGTGAGCACGCGCACGATGCAACGCCGCCGCGCACGGTTCTTCGGCAGGATCAACACATCCGAGCCGCCAACAATGTTCACAGCCGGAATGCCCAACTCGCGAGCGGCTCGTAGTCCGACTTCGCCATCGGGATGCGCCCAATAACTGACGATGGCGTCGGGTTGAAACTCGGCCAGGACTTGCCGCAAATGCCGGCGCACCGACCACCACATCTCCGTCCCGAAGAATCGCCGGCCAAGCTTTGGCACGAAATACGTCGTCGGATAGCTGACTGGTAATCCAAATTGTTCCGTGACCCAATTGTCGTTGGCTCGACTCTCCAGCCCGTTTCGCCGCTGATGCCACACGTTCATAAACGTCCGCGGAGCGACCACTCGCACGGAATGTTCCGCCGCCAACGCCCGGCACAAGTCCAGGTTGTACGTCCCCGTGACTCGTGCCGCACCGTGCGGAAAGATCGAACTGAAAAACAAGATACGCATGTGGTAAATCTCAAATGGCGGATTTCAAATGGCGGATTTTGAATTTCGAATCTGCCATCTGTTATCTGCCAGCTCCAAACGAAAGCCTCACCTTCGGACCAACTCCTCATACAGCGCTTCATAATTCGCCACCATTTGCCGGATATCAAAATGCTGTTCGACTCGCGCCCGGCCGTGCCGGCCCATTTCCGACCAGGAGTTTCGATCGTGGCAGAGTTCAAGAATCGCTTGAGCCAATGCGTCGGGATCGTTGTCTGCAACGAGCCTTCCGGTTTGTCCGTCGATCACGATTTCCGGATTGCCGCCGACGCGAGTCGTCACGATCGGCAGGCCGACCGCCATCGCTTCGAGCAACGTCAGCGAAATCCCTTCGCTGCGTGTCGCCGAAACGAAAAAGTCCGCTTGAGACAACTGCTCGGCAACGTCGTGCCGTTCACCCAGAAGTTCGACATGATCACACAGATTCAATTCCGCAGTGACACGTTCAATCGTCGCGCGTTCCGGCCCGTCGCCGACGATCCGCAGCCGAAACGTCGGAACCCGATTCACAACCGAGCGAACCGCGTGCAGCAACGTCGGAAAATCTTTTTCGCGAGACAATCGTGCGACGCTGATCGCCGTAATTGTATCCGCGTCGCGACGTCCGGCCACAGCCGACTCGCGCGAGAAGCGAGCGAGGTCGATGCCGTTCCAAATCGCGATCATCTTGCCGGCCGAACCGCGATCGTCCGCTTGACACAGTTCGACCGAATCGTGCGAAACGCCGACGATCCGCTGAGTCAGCCGATTCGCCAGCCGGAATTGCCACTTGGCTTTCCAGTGGCCGCCGCAACCTCGGCCATGTTGCGTGTTGACGACAACGGGAACTCCGGCCCACTTGGCCGCAATCGTTCCGTAGAAATGAGCAAACGTGTTGTGTGTGTGAACCACATCGAAGTGACCTTCTCGCAACCGCCGAGCCAGCGTTTTCAACGTCTGCCACTTGCGAAAGTCTTGCGTTTCATTGAGCACCGTGGCGGAGCAACCCGCGACGCGAATATCCGTCGCCGGTTGACCTTCACGACTGAGAGCCATGAACTCCATTTCAAATCGCAAGCGGTCGCGAAGCCGCGCAAATTCAACCAACAGCCGCTCCAGCCCACCGGTTGCCAGACACATGCTGATGTGACACACTCGCACCGGTTGCGCGGCACCGGACGCACGGCGATTTTCAGGCACAACGAGATCGCCCGCCGATGATTGATCCAAAGGAACATCCGGTGTCGTAAGATTAAGAGTTGGCTGCAAATCGGCGAACATGGTGGTCGGTACGGATTGTGAATTCGGGAGTCTCAAGCGTCCGAACTGTAGGCCACGATTCGCCACCCGGCGTGTCAGACCATCCACAACTCCGCCGTTGTCAGCACGTCACAACCGATATAACTGGCACGCTCGCCATTTGGACTACGGTCGCATGTCATTGCAGTCCAAAGATCGAGCCTTGAAAGGAACCACATGACTCCGACTGAGGTCGCACAGCGACTCGATTTCGCCTTGGCCATCTCGCGTGAAGCGGCTCGGTTGATTCTCGGCTATTACCTGACTCCAGATTTGGTCGTCGATCAGAAGCGTGACCGCAGTCCGGTCACGGCGGCGGATCGTGGGGCCGAGGAATTGCTGCGGCAGCGGATCGCGGAGCGGTATCCCGAGGACGGCGTCTTCGGCGAAGAGTTCGGCGAGACACTCGGCCGCAATCAAGTCCGCTGGGTACTCGATCCGGTGGACGGGACGAAAGCCTTTATTCACGGCGTGCCGTTGTTCGGAACGCTGATCGGACTGGAAGCCGACGGGCAATTGCTGGCAGGAGTCTGCCGACTCCCCGCGCTGAATGAAGTCATATTCGGTGGCATGGGACTGGGAGCTTGGTGGCAGATCGGCGAAAGTGCACCGCGCCGTGCGAAAGTCTCGTCCGTTAAGACGCTGAGCGAAGCGATGGTTTGCACAACCTCGTTCAACAATTGGCGTGAAGCGGGAAAGCAGAAAAGCTTTGATCGGATCAATGCGGCCGCGAGGGAAACTCGCGGCTGGAGCGACTGCTATGGCCACGTCCTGGTCATCACTGGCCGAGCCGACGTGATGCTCGACCCGCTATTGAATCCGTGGGACGCCGCCGCCCTCGTTCCGATCCTGCGTGAAGCAGGTGGCGACTTCTTCGACTGGACCGGCAAGGACACAATCCACGGCGGAAACGGTATTGCGACGAATCGGCTTTTGACGAGCGAAGTGTTGTCGGCCGTTTCAGAATAGTCAGGGAACTTCACCGGACAACTTGATGACTGTTCCCATTCGTGGTCTCCCTAATTTCGTGGGAGTTTTGGTTCGTCTGCTACAAATGATGTTCCCACGAATTTAGGGAGACCACGAATGGGAACAGAGCGATCGTGATGCAGAAGGGCATTCGGACATGGAACTCGCTGGCGAAGTGATCGACTTGCAGAAGCACTACCACTTGAAAGGTGGCGTGGTGGTGCAGGCGCTGCGCGGGGTCAGCATGCAGTTTCCGCAGGGGGACTTCGTGGCGATCATGGGGGCATCGGGAAGCGGCAAGAGCACGCTGTTGAATTTGCTCGGTGCGCTCGATCGTCCGACGAGCGGCCAGTACATCCTCGGCGGCTACAACGTCGCGGAGCTGAGCGATGACGACCTGTCGCACATTCGGAATCAGATGATCGGCTTCATCTTTCAGTCGTTCAATTTGATTCCGCAGTACACGGTGCTCGAAAACATTCAGATTCCGTTGCTGTACCGACCCGGTCGACCGCCGCTGTCGTCGACCGACAGGGATTATTGCGAAAACTTAGCGGTACAAGTCGGCTTGAGTGACCGGCTGGATCACCGGCCGTATCAGCTTTCCGGCGGGCAACAACAACGAGTCGCAATCGCGCGAGCACTGGCCAATGATCCACAAATCATCCTAGCCGATGAGCCGACCGGAAACCTCGACTCACAAACCGGCGAAGAGATCATGACGATGCTTAAACAGCTCAATCAGGAAGGCCGCACGATTTTGATGGTGACTCACGAGCCGGACATTGCTCGGCAGGCGAAACGGCAAATTTTCATGAAGGATGGAGTGATCGCCGGACACGGAATTTTTCAGGGATGACCCGCTGAAATCCCAAGAACCAAATCCCAACGACCGCCAAAGTCTCGGCAAACACTTATCGGGAGATTCAATACCGCTCGTAATGCAAGTCACTTGAGCGGCTCGCCGATGTATCCCGGCGAAGGACCCAAGCTCAGCGACGGCAACCACGAGGCGCGCCGGTTGCAACCGCGACGGCCCGCCGCCGTTCGCCGAAGCGCATGGTTAGGCGTTGCGGTAATTGCAAATAGAGGTGCGAAAACCCCTCATATCCAGCGTCGCAGTGCCTCCAACGTATCCGAGGGCTTTGTGTTGAAGCAGATTTTGGAACGAGGAGCGTGTTCATGCACGACGTTAATCAGCTTCTCGAACAGGATGAAGTTGCTTGGGACGGTCCGGACCCCCGCACCAATCAGGATGCAATCGAACTGCCGCCGTTGGAGTTGGGCGGTGACTACCGCCTCCGCAGTCTGACCAAAGTCGGTGAGACAATGATGCGTGTCATAGCCGAGAGCGCTCAGTCCTTCCTCGGCGGCGGTGAGTCCCGCCAACACCTTAGCGGCGGTCATGCCGGGAAACGCGGCAAAGTTGGGATCCGAGAAATCAATGAGTGCGGGGTCCAACCCGATAATCAGGGCGTTCCTCCTTGCGGTATCACTGGAGCTTTGCGACGTGGTGTGAGGTTCAGTGTTCATGTATCTGTTTGGTGTGGATTGAGGAGCGCGTGTAGCGACGCCTAACTACTTCTTCAGCTTTTCAAGCTTGCCGTAGAATCCGGCTTTTTGGAGCAGATCGTTGGCTTCGGTGACGGAGAGGCCAGCCCCGTTGAGTTTGACTTTGCCTTCGGCCGCGTCGATTTCCATGGAGCCTAGTCCGTCAAGTTTGATCAGGGCTTCGTGAACCGCTTTCTTGCAGGCACCACAGCAGAGATGAACTCCGGTGAAAGTGACGACGTCTCGCTTCTCACCTTTCTTCGCTCCGACGTCCGGGAATGCCAAGTCTTTCTTGCCAAATGCCGCTTTGCCGAAGAATCCGTGATCGGCCAGGGCTTCGATTCCTTTGGCCGCAGCCTTTTCGGACTTGGCGGCGAAGACGATGCTCTTGCTGTTGACGTCGGCTTTCACGTCGCTGACACCGTCGATGCCATCGAGCGCACTCTTCGCGCCATCCACGCAACCACCGCAGCACAGATGGACGCTGCGAACCGTTACCGTGCCGGACTCATCGGCGGCGTAGACGCTGGCAACAACAATCAACAACGCGGCAAACACACTCAACAGAATTGGCTTCATCGTGACACCTCCGGATTTGACACACAGGGTTTTGTTGGCCAGATCGAACCGACGAGCAATGTATTCAGGAATGACGTAATCCGAAACCCGACTGCGAAAGAAGCGCACGGCAGGCTAATTTGCCTTGTTGGAAGTGTAGCGCAGAATACGCAGAGAATTCGGGTGTTTGGCGTGACACGAACGTTCCGCCGTTGTTGGTCCGGGAGATTGAGAAGGTTTTGCCGTGAATGTTTCGCCCGCCGGGG
>JANMIF010000199.1:0-8200 GCA_031375695.1 Planctomyces sp. | reverse complement strand
CCCCGGCGGGCGAAACATTCACGGCAAAACCTTCTCAATCTCCCGGACCAACAACGGCGGAACGTTCGTGTCACGCCAAACACCCGAATTCTCTGCGTATTCTGCGCTACACTTCCAACAAGGCAAATTAGCCTGCCGTGCTGAAATTTCGCGGACTGCGTCACGGGCCTCAGTGGGATGATGCAATCGCAACGATTCTTCACGGTCGATGCGACACGGAACGCTCGCAGGAGTGCTCTTGCAAAGCGCGTCCAGTTCCAAAGAACCGGTCGCTCCCCGAGCGTTCCGTGCCGCTCCGACGTCCCCACGTTCGCCAGAACGTGTGGTTGTCGCGGGGGTACCGACGTTCTGGCGAACGTGGCTACGAACTCGGCTGATCCGTGAAAAGTACGCACACCGTGCCTCACTATCCCTGACGAACTGGCCAATTCAAACGCGGCTCCGCCGCGAGGATGGCGCTTCCCTCCAATAGTTAATGCGTATTCGGCGCGCAAACCCGGCCAAAGATTTTCAAAATCATTGAAAGTTCCTCGGCGTGACGGCGACCGCCGTTCTTTCGGCAGTGAATTTCGCGTGAGTACACGACTGGGAACTGCTCGGTCTGTTGGGAGATCATTAGTCTGTTGGCATGTCGTCCGATGTCTCAATACTGCTGAGTGCGAATCAACGAGGAGATTCCAGCGCGGCCAATTGGACCGAATCCAGCGTCGTCGATTCGCCTGGGTATTGCCTGTCGTCCTGTTTGAACCAGGCGTGCTGAAAAATGAGCGCTTTCAATGCCGCCGTCTTGCGGATGATGGCGTCGAGGTCGGCCTCGTGCGCCTTTTTCGCGACCCCCAATTTGATGCCAACCATTGGTCCGCGCGCGAGGTAGCGATCCATTTCTTCAAGGCTGAATTCCATATGCTCGCCGCTGACATGGCAAAACCCGTGAGTCCGGTCGGCTCAATGCGTCATCGCCTGTATCACGACATCGTTGTCCGCTTTCAATTCTTCAGGTGTTGGGTTCTTCGACCAAGTGTTGCTGAAGAACAGGCACAACCGCTCGATGCCATGTCGGTCGGCGATCTACAGTAGGTTCGCCAGATTTTCTTCTGGCAATGCCGAGCAGATGACAGTGCAAATCCCAAATGAGAAAGTGGTTTCTTGACGTCCGTGCGATTTCAATTTTCAAATTGAACAGTGGCTTCGGGTAACCAATTCGCTGCGAAAAACAAGTTTGCCGAAGAACAAAAAAACGATCGCAACGAATCGTGAAAATGTCCGTTGCAAAAACCAAGTCGGAGGGTACTCTACCGCCCCGCTTCGGACTGATGAGTGATGCAGGAGGTGTCACACGCAGTTCGATGGCAAGCAACTGCCGAGTTATGCCAATACGGATGGCAACTCAGGTTGTTACGACTGGCCGCGAGTGACTTGTCACGGTGGCCAGCCACGAATCGCAGGCTCTTCACGGCGGGGAGAGCTCGGCGAGTTGTTCGCCCGGTGACGGAACCAAGTTGACAGCACAGTTGATCGAAGAAACAGCCCAGAGGCACGGCGGCCCTGGGCTGTTTCGTTTGATTGATACACCCCCAACACATGAGCCCGATGAGTGAGCGATCGAGGACGCGTCACGAAATACAGAATTCATCGGCGATTGGAGTGCCCGCCTTCGCTCTTGTGTCGGGTTAGTGTCGAAGCCAACAGTGTTTATCACTTTCCGAACTGCAGTTTCAACAGCAGCGATTTGACATCGGTCATCGCCACGGAATCTTGCTCGATCGCCTTCGATGAGGCGATGAACACAGGAGCCTCGTGCGATTCACGGCCGGGCGTCGGCAATCGGCCGTGGCTCCCTTTGACGATCGTCGCATCCAGGCCAATGACGTCCATCAAGTAGCGGTAACCAAGTTTCTTTTGCAGCAATCGTGCGGCAATGCGAAGTTTTGGGCAACACAACTGCGGATCGACAAACAATTCGACGGGGTCGTATCCCGGCTTGCGATGAATATCGACCGTGCGGGCAAAATCAGGAGCCAGCGCGTCGTCGAGCCAAAAGTAATAGGTGAACCAAGAATCGGGCGCGGCCGCCACGACCAATTCACCGGAACGTTCGTGGTCCAGACCAAACTCGGATTGTGCATCTCGGTTCCAAACGTGTTCGATTCCAGCCGTTCGCCGCAGCAACTCGGCGACCGCCGGAATGTCGCCCGATTGACGAACATAAACGTGAGCCACTTGATGATCGGCGACTGCGAAGGCACGCGAAGCGCCGGCATCCAGCGATTCCCAACCAAGCGGCTCGCATCGCACAGAGAGAAAACCGTGTTCTCGCAGCACGCGGTTGAGATGCACAGGCCTACGAACCGCCGTGATTCCGTATTCAGAAAGCACAACGATGTGTGCTCCTTGCGCGTGGCCGGCCTCAATGACTCGGCCCGCCTCGGCATCGACCGCGCGAATGTCCGCGGCAATTCGCGGATTGTCCGGGCCGAGCCGTTGCAAGTTGTAATCCAGATGCGGCAGGTAGACCAAAGTTAGCGACGGCGACTCTTCACGCAACAGCATCGCGGAAGCCTCGGCGATCCAACGGCTGCTGGCGATGTCGGCCGTCGGTCCCCAAAATCGAAACAGCGGAAACGTCCCCAGCCGCTCTTGCAGGCGATCCTTCAAGTCTGCCGGCTGACTGTACGAATCGAGCACCTTGCGACCGTCGGCCGGATAACTCGGTCGCGGTGTTACCGACCAATTCACGTCGGCGTACATGTTGAACCACCAAAACATCTGGGCCACCGAATAGGCCGGATCGCGCCGCCGCGCCGCGTCGTACACACGTTCGCCACGCATCAACGAATTCGACTGACGCCAGAACAACACTTCGGCGAGGTCTCGCCAGTACCAGCCGTTGGCCACGATCCCATGTTCACGCGGCAGTGTCCCGGTCAGCAGTGTCGCCTGAGCCGAGCACGTCACTGCCGGAACGATGCCGTCCATCGAACGGACGAACCCGTCCGCCGCCACACGCGAAATGTGCGGCGTGTTCGGCCCCAACATCTCCGCAGTCAAGCCCACCACATTGATCACGACCAACGGAGTCGGCATTCGGAACCTTTCGACATCGCATTTGGAGTGCGACGATTGATCGTCGCGTTCTTTGTCTCAACTCTTGCCGCACTGCATCGGCAGTTCGTGTCGCGGATGACAATAGCCAAAGACAAAGGCAGAGGATATGAATTGCCTAGCTCGCAAGTTTGAAACAGAATTCAACGCTCTCAAGAACCGAAAATCACGGCATGTCCACTGAACTTGATTCGCTCGACGATTCCGTGGTTGAGTCGTCCGGTGTTGTTGCCGATGAGGCCATCGCATTGGCAGTACTTGCTGACGATCGTGAGTCGAATCAGTGGAAATGGCAGCATCCGGGGATTGGCTGGGCCGTGTTGTGGACGTTGCTGTTGGTTGTCGCTCAGTTGGGTCTTGGCATCGTGTTTGGTGTTTTGGTGGTCGTGACCGGACGCAACATTGAGGAGTTGCCGCTGTTGCTTGTCGGCAGTTTGACCAATTCCCTGACGGCGCTGTTTGTGAGTTGCTTGCTGTTTGGCAAGCAGATGCGTGACCGAATGGGCTTGCGTGGGTTTACGGTGACTCAAGGCTTGATCGTGTTCGGACTGGTCCTGCCGATCGCGGTGATGAGCAGCGAGATTGCCAACGTCGCACTGGAGTTTCTGCCAGTTTGGGGGTTGGACTTGCTGTCTGGGATGCATGGTGAAGGCTGGCCAACGTTGTTCGTGGGTGCATGCATACTGCCGGCGTTTGGTGAAGAACTGTACTTTCGCGGGTTTCTCAGCCGAGGCCTGATCGCTCGGCGTGGCTGGTGGGTGGGATCGTTTGTCGCATCGGCATTGTTTGCTTTGATTCACATGATCCCGATTCAGGTCTGTGCAACGTTTGGGATCGGGCTGGTGCTGCAATTTGTCTACGTCATGACTCGGTCGCTGCCGGCGGCGATGTTGCTCCACTTCTTCAACAACCTGTTGGCTTTCGCCACGATGAAGCTTGCGGGCCTTTTTGAAGTTCCTGGGTTGAACATGGAAACTGCGGACGTCGTGACGCACACGCCGCCCAGCGTGTTGATATTTGCGGCGCTGACGGCCACTGGCTTGCTACGTCTTCTATACGACGCGCGGACTCGGTGGCTTCTGCCAGACAGAACCGAGTGGCGATCGGAGTCGGCGGACTTGGACATTCCGGCTCCGCATCTGCAAGCCCAACAGATCGGACAGTCCCCCAACGGATTTCTTGTCGCATTGACACTCAGTTGCTACGGCGGACTGCTCGCAGCAATCATTCACGCGACGAGTTTGGTTTGAGTTGAGACTGCGGCCGTAGCCACGCTCACCAAGAGCGTGGGAATACCACGTTTGATCCACACATTTCCCACACTCTTGGCGAGCGTGGCTACGAGCCAAATTCACAAACTAACCAACCCCGAGGAAGTGCCCAAGAACACTTGGCGAGTCCTCCTGGAGGCCACTATATTCCGCCCGCGTTTCGGCCGGAGCGGATTGGCCTAGGGTCACGGATTAGAGTCACGATCAGGAACAAGACGAGAACTCATGAGCGGTGCGGCGGGAAGACTGGCGGTCGGTTCACGAGTGCGCGTGAAGGCAGGCATCTGCTCACCCGATTTTCCCGATATTTCCTTCGCAGGTTGGACCGCCACGGTCATGGAGTTGAGTGGCAAGAAGCCCAATCAAAAATTCATCATCGAATTCGAAGACAGCGTCATCGCCGCAATGCCTCCCGACTATCTGAAGCGCTGCGAAGATCAGCGTCTGTTGTACACGATGGCCTGCCTCCCAGCCGACCAGATCGAAGCCGCGTGAGCAGGCGAACTCGTCACATTGCGATCAACGATATGGTGATCGATCACGTCGCGGGCGATGCTTGAGCCGCCTACAATTTCGTGCTCTTCTGGGGTCATTTGTGGTCATCCTAAATTCGTGGGAACATTTTTTCCCACGAATTTAGTAGGAAGTCCACGAATGCAAATCAGAAGCCTTCCTGTCGTTCGTGTGGCGAAACTCGAAACATTTCGCTGCGCAAATCTTGCGGACAAAATCCTCACGGCCACAACGGTTTCCGTCCCGCGATCAATTGCTCATATCGCGATACGTCTTCGGCCAGCCAGTATCGCTGTTGAACCAATTCGTTCGCGGCGGCTAGTGCGAGCCGACGGTATTCCTCAAATGAAGCGAACCGCTCCAACAGCGCCGCGCGCGGGTCGCCACGCTGTTCGCGATCAGTCTTCGTCGTCGCGAACGGAATGAATCCACCGCTCAAGCCCAACAATTCCTCTTCCGCGCCGAGCGACCGCGAGCGCAGATTCCAACTGATGTAGCTGCCGATGGGCACCGAGATGTCTGGCAGCCGCAGCGTGCCGAGTTCGTTATTGTCTGACCCGCATTTCGGAACTCGGACAACGTATAGGCCGCACGATTTCGGCGGCTCGATCGTGGCGACGCGACGCGAATAAAACTCCGGGCCGCGATCCAAGTGTTCCGGTTGATGAATGACCTGCGGATATCGGACTCCCGGCAGCGCTTGCCATCCGCTCTCCGCTTCGCGCCAGCCAACCAATGTGCCGTCGGCGATTCGTGGAAATGCCGACGGCGGCGGCTCACGACTGTCACGCACCCATTCGTCGAGCGCAATCAACAAGCCGCGCACGAGTGGTCGATAATCGGCGGGGTTACCGATCAATTGGCCGCGATCCGCCGCCGTCGCCGGCACGCCGCTCCCCGGCCCGTGTTGAGTCCCGCCGAAACAGTACACACGCACTTCCGGCGGAAGTGTCGCATCACTTCGTCCCAGCGGATCGGTATGCACCAGCGAACCGGCTCGATGCCAGTATTCGCTGCTGCTTTGAGTATGCATCACTTTCGGAACTGTTCCGCGTTCGCGATCACGACGCAGAATTCCGTCGTCACGGCCGCTGAACGGATCCAGCTCATTCTCGTAGGCGAACGGAAACTGATCGGCCGGAAACAGATGATTGTCATGTTGCCCGTTGTGCCGAGTCGGCGAGGCAAATCGATGATTGAAAAACCCCAAGCCCGCTCCCGCGACATGCGGCATCACGCCGTCTAACACTTGCCGGCCCGATTCATCCGCGTTGAACCCGTCGTACAAAAACTGTCGTAAACATCGCCCCGACTGCGACACCCCGAAACCATAAACAAATCTGGCGGCCGGTCGTTGTGAGGCCTCAATCCACAGCGGGTTCTTTCCCGATGCTTCATATTTCAAGAACGACAGCAGATCACGAATTCCCGCCAAACCGCAACCTTGCACGATCGGCCCGGTCGCCTCGTACACCACTTCGTAAATCCAACCCGGCCGCAACCCGCCAGCAACAATCAAGTCAATCTGTGGCAACTTCCCGCGCTCACCCTCGTGTTCGATCCAGTTCTTTTCGAATCGCCACTGCCCGCGCGGGATGACCGTGCGCGAGTCCTTTTCGCGCAGCCGCCACGTCAGCACCGCTTCGCGCTCACCCCGTTCCGTCGGAACATAGGAACCTTGATTGGCCCACATCGCCAGCGAATGTTTGTCCTCGGCGGCATCGACGACGACCTCGGCTCGCACGGTTCCTGTAATTGGCTGACCATTCTGCATCGCCACTGGCGCGTTCAGCCGCAAGCGTCCGCCTCCCGGTTGAGTCTCCGCGATCCAACCGCTCCAAAGGGCGATGTATCCTTTCCGCATCAAGAACTCATCCGCCCCGCCGTTGAATTGACCGAGCGAGACTTTTCCTCCGCGATTGTTGACGTCGTACAAGATCGCTCCATTCGCACGGCTCAAGTCGCGCGGAGCCAGCCATTCCACATCGGCCGAGAACTCGACAAGTCCAGCGTTGTTCCGCGGAGCCAACTCCAGATCGATAACGGTTTGATTGGTGATCGCTTGCGGATCGACAGCGAAATGCACTTGGCCGCGAACGCGTTCATACGGCCCGATGCCGTCAAACTCACGTCCTGCGAGATACGGCTCGCGCGTCGTGACCTCAATCCGAGTCACGCCCGCCGAAAGCGGCGAGATTCCCAGACAACAAATCGCCACAACGCCGAACACTCGACAGAAACGGTGACACATCATCGTGGCGGGTCCTTCTTTATCGTTAAATTCATTGGGCGTCATTTGAAAAAACGCCAGCCGTATCGGATTCGGGGAATAATCTTCCTGACATCAGCGACCTTGCTTGCGTTTGGGGGTCTTCAATTTCATTCCACCAAATTGGCTTGAAGGATTCTCAACGTGATCGAGTCGGCTCGCGAAGTCAGTTCGAGGACTCAGGCGCAACTTGCCGACCAAGGCCATAGCTTTAAAGTAGGTTGAAGTTGTACGGCTGACAATTCCGGTGCTTCCGATAACAGCGAGCACCTCAAACTTCGCGTAATTCCGATCCAAAACATTTAGCCGGTCGGATTGTATCGTCCGCTCAAAGGCCGAACGTTCGTCGTTGTCGCCGCCGCCGTCGCGATTCACGTCGATCTGCGAGGGGACATACAGATCTACTTCAATCTGCGAATGCAATCACCACTTCACCATCCCGATGCCGGTCTCGGCCTTGAGCACCGACGCCGCCATCACGCGCGGCAGCACATTGATCAACGTGGCATCGACCAGCGTCAACGTTTTCGTCAGCGTGACGTCCTTCAGTCGCGCATCCTTGGCGATCGGCTGCAACTGCCCGCCCAGCTCCTGAATGATCTCGATCAGCCGTTCGGGATCAAACACCGTCCCCGCCTCCAACAGCGACCCCAGTGCCGCTCGCTCGCAACCGAACCGCTTCTGCACCTTCGGCAGTTCCGACGCCTGCTGCACCGCACGCAACGACGAGCAAATCGGATTGAAGAGGTACAGCAGCACCAGCAGGCAATACTGATCGCAATGCAGCGTGCGATTGCCGGCTTTGTCACGCAGACAACCGTCATCGTGCAGCCGCTCCAACAACGGCCCGAGCTTGTCGAAATGCTTCAACCCGCCGATATCATGCTCTTGAATCTCGTCCCGTTTCTTCCGAGCCACAGCCGCCTCCTGCCATCCTGACAGAACTTGTCAGCCGGCTCGGAGTTGGCGCAAACGGTGTGTCGAAGGTTCGCTATTTTTAATGATCGTGGCTGGCGCAAATGGCATGCCGAACAGTGTTGGATGG
>JANMIF010000196.1:0-13039 GCA_031375695.1 Planctomyces sp. | reverse complement strand
CCCCGGCGGGCGAAACATTCACGGCAAAACCTTCTCAATCTCCCGGACCAACAACGGCGGAACGTTCGTGTCACGCCAAACACCCGAATTCTCTGCGTATTCTGCGCTACACTTCCAACAAGGCAAATTAGCCTGCCGTGGTAATGCGCCCCAGTTCCATTGACCTCACGATGAACGTCTACACGGACCCGCGCTTGCTGGGCTTTCGAAGGTGCAGTCGAATCACCGCCTCAGATTTCCACGACATCGGAACCGAACGAGAACCGACAACGCTTGGCGGCCGGGACCGAGAATCTTGCTGCACCACTGGTTACACCAACCACAGACCTTACTAATGTTAAGCGACCAACGCCCTGCCGCTCTGAACATATTCCCGACGGAAGCGAACACGTTGCCAGAAACGCAAAAAACTCCGGGAAAAACCACGTTTCCCCGGAGTTCAGTTGAATACGCCCGGAGGGAGTCGAACCCCCAACCTTCGGATCCGAAGTCCGACGCTCTATCCAATTGAGCTACGGGCGCAGGTAATCGGAAAACATCGCCCGGCGAACAGCTAGCTATTCGCCGGGGAGATTCTGGGGCGACAGTATCCGAGTCATGCGGCTGGGATGCAAGGAAGCCAGAACAGAATCGCTGTCGAGATTGAATTCGACGTTTTAGATTTGGATCGTTGCCGCTCCGTCCGATTCTCGCAGCATGGACTATCAGTCACGAAATTCTTTCTCGCAGTTCACGGTTGAACTGCGAGGAATCAAACTCGCAAGCTAAGGACTTCGGCAATTCCGTTCGATTGAGTTTCCGAGCCGGTTCTGCCACAGTCCGCGCCGATGCGATCCTAAGAATCCGCACCGTTTTTCCTGTTTCCAGGTGGTTCGCGTATCGCTCGTTGTCATTCGCCGCGATTGCCAAAACACGTCACACTCGTGCGACGTGCGCCGCCGCCAACCGCTCCCGTCACAACCTGATTGAGGAATTAGATGCCCAAGAAAACCATTGCCGATGTGGAAGTCCGAGGCCTCGCGGTCTTGATGCGAGTCGATTTCAACGTGCCACTGGAAGGCTCGACGATCACAGATGACCTGCGAATTCGCATGGCCATACCGACAATCCAATCGGTCCTCGACCGCGGCGGCCGCGTCATTCTGATGAGCCATCTCGGCCGACCCGACGGCAAAATGGCCCCCGAGTTCAGCTTGCTCCCGTGTGCTGAACGGCTCAGCGAATTGGTCGGACGATCCGTTGAGTTCGCCTACGACACCGTTGGCTCGGACGCGACAGCCAAAGTTAAAACGCTCAAAGACGGCGGCGTCTTGCTGCTCGAAAACGTCCGCTTCAATCCGGGCGAAGAAGAGAAGGCATTCAAGAAAGCGACCGGTCAGAACAACGATCCGGCCTACTTCAACACCCTCGCCGCATTCGGCGACATTTACTGCAACGACGCCTTCGGCACGTGTCATCGAGCCGAAAATGCGTCCATGTACAACGTCGCCAAAGCTATGTCGGGAAAACCGAAGGTCATGGGCTTCCTGGTCGAAAAGGAAGTCAAGTATCTCGAAGAGGCGGTCTCGAACCCGGCTCGCCCATTCGTCGCGATCCTAGGCGGCAAAAAGGTCAGTGACAAAATTGGCGTGATCAAAAACCTGCTATCGAAGTGCGATCAAATCCTAATCGGTGGCGCCATGGCCTACACGTTCGCTCTGGCGAAAGGCTTGAAAATCGGCTCCAGCTACGCGAACGCCGCCGATGTCCCGCTCGCCAAAGAATTGCTGGCATCCGGCGCGACAAAGATCGTGTTGCCAATCGATAACCTCGGCTTCGAAGGCTTCAACCCCAAGAACTATTCGGCCGATCCGGCCAAAACAAAGACGTTTGAGTACGGCGAAATCTCCGACGGCTTCGAGGGACTAGATATCGGTCAACGCACGATTCAGCGTTATTGCAACATCATCAAGTCGTCGAAGACCGTCGTCTGGAACGGTCCAATGGGCGCCTTCGAGTTTCTGCCGTTCGACGCTGGTACGCGTGCAGTCGCTCAAGCGATTGCCGATTCCTCCGCGATCAGCATCATCGGCGGCGGCGACAGCGCGGCCGCCATCGAACAAATGGGGTTCGCCGACAAAGTCACTCACCTCAGCACCGGCGGCGGTGCCAGCCTGGAACTCCTTGAAGGCAAACAGTTTGAAACGCTGGCGATTTTGGATGACAAATAACTTCGCGCGTAGCCGAATACGTGAGCTTTCGGACAAGCATGCACTGCCACCAAAGTCTCACGACTTCGGTGGCAGTTGAGATCAGGGAGACACCACATGATTCGCATCGGATTGATCGGCGTCGGCTTCATGGGCATGACGCACTATGAAGCCTCGACAAAATTGGAATCGGATTCTGAAAGCGGTCGCCGAACGGCCATTGGCTCCAAGTTGAGCGGCGGCCAGATTGTCGCCATAGCCACACGCGATCCGAAAAAGCTCAGCGGTGACTGGACTTCGATTCAAGGGAACTTCGGGCCACGCGGCAGTTTGATGGACCTGTCGCACGTCACCGCTTACGGCGACTATCATCAGTTGCTCGCCGACCCAAACATCGACCTCGTCGATATTTGTCTGCCCACCGATCAGCACGAAAAGATCGTGCTCGAGGCTCTCGCGGCCGGGAAACATGTGCTCGTCGAAAAGCCGATCGCGACGGAGTTACCCGCCGCGAATCGAATGGTGGAAATGGCGAACAAGGTGAAGAGACAGTTGCTCGTCGGCCAAGTGTTGCCGTTCTTTCCAGAATTTGCCTTCGCCGCATCGACCGTTCGAAGTGGTCAATATGGCAAGTTGCTCGCCGCGCATTTTCGCCGAGTCATCGCTCGCCCCAACTGGTCAAGTGATATGAGCGATTTTCGCAAACTCGGCGGCTGGGGCATTGATCTGCATATTCACGACAATCATTTCATCGGTCTGCTGTGTGGCGTGCCTAAGCAAGTTTTCTCACGCGGCCTGTTGCAGGACGGACTCGTGAATCACGTTCACACGAATTATCTGTTCGCCGATCGCGACCTCGCGGTGTCGGCGGTCAGTGGCGGGATCGCGGCGAAAGGACTGGCGTTCGGACACGGCTTCGAGATGTACCTCGAACAAGCCACGATCGTGTACGACGCCGGAACGTATGCCGGCGAATGGGTCGTCGATCGTCCTCTGACGTTGATCACGAATGACGGCTCCGCCGCAAAGCCCGATCTCCCGGGTGGTACCGAGTGGTGTTCGGCTTTCACGGCGGAGTTGCAAGCGGCCGTGACCAGTATCGCCACCGGCCGCGATGCCCCAGAACTCTCCGGCTCACTCGCCTTGAACGCACTGCGTCTGTGCGAAGCAGAACGACAAAGTATCGCCAGCGGCCAAGTGACCGATGTCGCCTGACCCACTAACTCGAAGCGTGAGATCGGGAGCGAGGCGAGTGCTCCACATGATCCCCGTCGCCTACCCCGTTAAGTGCTCGCCCTTGCTCACACTTCGAGTTATTTAGTCGGGCACAACTTCACTCCTAAGGCTCCCATGGTCGAAAATCTTCCGGTCCGAACGCACAAGCACAAATCGCTCACGATCGAGGGCTACTCGCGCGCGGCGGTGCAAAGCTATTGGCGAGTTCCGGAACTGCGGCTCGGATTTGACCTCGGCGGCGCTCCGTGGTCGTTCACCGGCAACCCGACCGTCTTCATTACGCACGCGCATCTCGACCACATGGCCGCCCTGCCGGCTTTCGTGGCAAGACGACGCATGATGAAAATGGAACCGCCAACGATCTATCTGCCGGAACAAGTCCTCGAACCGACTGAGTTGCTGCTGAAAATTTGGCAACGGCTCGATCGCGGCCGTATGAACTGCAAACTGGTTCCAGTCAAACCCGGCGAAACGATCGAGCTGTCTCGCGAACATCTCGTCACCACGTTCGCGACTAAGCACACCGTCCCGTCAGTCGGCTATCTCGTTTGGGAGCGGCGCAAGAAGCTTCGGCCGGAATACTTCGGGATGACTCAGGACCAAATCCGCGACATCCGCCTGTCGGGCAAAGAAGTATCATGGGAAGTCCGCACGCCTCTTCTGGCCTACACCGGCGACACGGCTCCCGAAGGTCTCGACGCCGAGCCGAATGTGTACAACGCCCAAATCCTGATCACCGAGGTAACGTTCTTTCGCCCGGAGCATCGCAAAGAAAAAATCCACAAGTTTGGCCACACGCATCTCGACGACATCCTGGAACGCGCCGACAAGTTCAAAAACGAACTCTTGATCTTCGGCCATTTCAGCACCCGTTACAACGAGCGGCAATTCGAGAAAGCGTTGCAACAGCGGTTACCAGAGTCACTGAAATCGCGAGTGATCCCCTGGCTGTGAATCGGAAATCTCGCAAGACGTTTTACCCCAAACCGTCGAAACGGAGCATCATCATGCAGAAATTGATCGGTTCCCTTTGTCTGTTCCTTGCTGTCGGCTTGTTCGTTGGATTTCAGATCCCGAAGCCCGATCCTGTGAATCCCAACCCGCAAGGGCTGCGGCCGATTGAGGCGATTGATTCGGTGTTCATCGAAGAAATGACTTGGATGGAAGTCCGCGACGCGATGAAGACGGGCAAAGACACGGTGATCATCGCGACGGGTGGCATCGAACAGAACGGGCCGTACCTTGCGGCCAACAAGCACAACGTTGTCTTGCGCGGCACGACCGAGGCGATTGCTAGGAAGCTAGGCAATGCGCTCGTCGCGCCGATTATCGGCTTCGTGCCGGAAGGAGACATCGATCCGCCCGGCTTGCACATGAAATATCCCTCGACCGTTAGTTTGACCGAGGACACATACCGTCGGCTGCTGGTTGATGTGTGTGAATGCTATCGGACTCACGGCTTCAAGCATTTGGTGCTGATCGGCGACAGCGGCGGCAATCAAGAAGGCCTGAAAGCGGTCGCGGCCGAACTGGCGGCGAAATGGACTGGCGCGAAATCGACAATCACTTACATCCCAGAATACGCCAACTACGACAAGCTGAAAGGCTGGCTGGAAGAGCGCGGCGTCAAACAAACCGACGAGGGATTGCACGACGATTTCGCGATCACCGCCATCATGCTGGCCGTCGATCCGACGTCTGTCCGCATGAAACAACGAATCGCCGCCGGTAAGTTTTCGATCAACGGAGTCAATCTGGCTCCCGTCGAGAAGTCGATCGAATGGGGAAAGAAGCTGATCGACTACCGCGCTGAAGTCACAGTCACAGCCATCAAAGCGGCGATCGCGGTGAAGAAGTAATCCGCAGCCGCCAACCCACGTGAGCCACTTGTCGAATTATTCCGCCCTTGAGGCATGCTTACGGGCGATAAAGCTAATCGCGCGGCGGAAACAATTTTCTTCGCAAAAAGTGCCAAGCCAGCAAGCCGCAGATGGAGCCGATCATGTCGGCAAGCCAATCAGCAACCTCCGCGTTGCGGTTGACTCCGGGAATCAACTGCGTAACCTCATCCAGGACCGCCAGCACGGCGGTCGCACTCCAAATGGCAATCAGCTCACGCCGAGCCACG
Source organism: Planctomyces sp. (assembly GCA_031375695.1). Classification (GTDB taxonomy): domain Bacteria; phylum Planctomycetota; class Planctomycetia; order Planctomycetales; family Planctomycetaceae; genus SXKJ01. Next base: position 7,486 of record JANMIF010000196.1, on the reverse strand, counting down.
GTCCTTCGCCCAGACAGCCATGTCGCCAGCAAAAACGACAAGCCGAAGTACGCTCCCCAGTGCAGAAACTTATCATTGCCTTCGATCGACGTTAGAGCCGGCGGGTTGGGCCAATGTGTGCCGGTGAATTGAGCCGCCGCGTAGATCGCCAAAATCCAGCCGCTCCAACACCGCGCGGATGACACGCGGTCGGCCCAAGAACGATGTGTTGGCACTGCTTCATCAACTTCGGTCGGCATCATCTTGTGAATCGGTCTTTTATAAATCAACGCGGCTTCGGCACGAACCGGACATCGTCCACGTCCAGGCGACCGGTCGCGCCATTCAGGCCGATGCGGACGATCGCCTCGCGAGCTTCTTTCGGAACAATGATCGTGCGACCGACGAGATTCCAGTCGGAGTCGCGAAGCCACGGTCCGATCACTTGTGTGTCGATTTCTTTACGGACTTGATCGTAAAAATGAACCATCAACATCGGCTTCGCGCCGGCATCGCTGCCGGCGCGAATTTTCGCTACTTGAACCTGCAAGCTGACGGTCACCGAGCCGATCTTGCGGCCATCAATCGCCATGCCCTGCAGCATCTGAGCCAAGCGGCCGGGGTCGGAACATTCCATGTGCAGGAATTGTTTCCCCTCCGGCGGCTTCTCGGTCAACAGTTCGGTCAGACGTTGATAATGCCAGGAATCGGGCAGTCCATCTTTGTTGTCATCTAGTTCAAATCCGCCGTTGAGCAATTTCGGATGCAGCGGGTCCGGCTTGACCTGACGTTCCTCTTCCGACTTGCCGGTCATCGGCACAAACAGGGTCGGGATCAGTTTGCGTTGTTCCAGCTTTCCGGATTTCTTCTCGAACAAATGAAACGTCTGCTGGTACCGCTCTCCCAGCGGGATCAGCAGCTTGCCACCGTCCTTGAGCTGTTCCACGAGCGCCTTCGGGACATCTTCGGGCGAGCAGGTCACGATGATCTTGTCGAACGGCGCGTGCTCTGCCCAACCGAGGTATCCGTCGCCGACCTTGCAATGCACATTGTCATAGCCCAGCTTCTTGAGTTTCTTTTCTGCCTCTTTGCCGAGCGGTTCAACGATCTCAATCGTATAAACCTCATTGACGAGGCCGCTCAGTACGGCCGCCTGATAGCCGCTGCCGGTGCCGATCTCCAGCACACGATCGGTTTCTTCCGGCTCAATCGTTTCCGTCATGTACGCGACGACGAACGGCGGCGAAATCGTTTGCTGATGCCCGATCGGCAACGCCGTATCGTGATATGCCTCGCGCTGCGTACCGCTTTTCACAAACTCATGCCGCGGTACCGTGCGCATCGAATCGAGCACGCGCGGGTCTTTGACCCCTTCACGCTCGATGCACTCCGTCACCATTCGCTGCCGAGCTTCGCGATACTTGTCGGGAGTTTGGGCTGCGGCCGGAGCGATGATCGAGAGCAACAGAAACAAAACAGGAATCGACCAGGATAGGGTCGATCGGCAGTGAGTCTGATTTGGCAAAGTGCCGGTCATGACCTTGAATCGCTGGTAGTTGAGTTGTTCGAGACTCAGATTGATGTTGGCGCAATTCGAGTGCCTGTCTTCACTGCTCTCTTCGGTTCCCTGCAATGCAAATGGACTGTCTTTATACCGCAGAGGTGCGAAGAGCGAGGAGAACAAAACGATTGAACCGAATGAAAATGGAAAGCCGCACTCACAATTTTTCTTTCGGCTCAGTCGTTTCAAAAACCAGCGGATGTTCGCTGTTGCGGTCGCCCACGCGGAAGCTGACTTTTCCGTCCAAAACATCGGCCAGCAGATCGCCGCAGACCTCGGCTCGCCAGCCTTGAGCTAATCGAGGGGGCGGTTGTTTGGAATTCTTGCGAGTGTGCCATCGGACAAGGTTCTTCAAATCGGCCGACGTTCCGACCAAGCTGAGCGCCACCTTCATCTCGGAGCAGCGATTAGCCAGCACAATCTGCAACAGTTTGCTGAGAATATGGTCTTCGGAATTCGATTCCGAGATTTCCAGCGGCTTGGGCCAGTGCGATTCGGGCAACGCCAAAGCACTGACGATTGTGTCGGCCAACTCTGTGAGATGCCGTTTGTAGCTGGGGCGGCTCATATCACGAGTGGCCAGGACCGCATCCGGAGTCTTCGGTTGTCGTAGCGCCAAGTCCAGAATCAGGTCATCACGCAGGATGCGGCGGATCGGCTGATTGCGGTCGGTCGCGATTCGTTCGCGCCAACGGAACAGTTCTCGCGCCACAACCAACTGACGCGGCTTGAGCTTTTGCAGGCCACCGAGCTTTCGCCAACTTTCGTCGTTCCGCTCGACTTCCAATTCGTCGATGACTCGCGTGAACTCCGCCTCGGCCCAGTCTAGCCGTTTAAGCCGCTTAAGCGACGCCTGTTGTTTTTTCCAGACGTCGCTCAAGTGCCGGACGTCGTCGACTGCGTATTCCAGTTGTTCGGGTGAAAGCGGTCGCCGCCGCCAATCAGTCCGCGTTTGATGTTGCCCCAACTTGATTCCCAGAGATCGCGTCACGAGCGCTTCATAGCCGACCGGATACGTCGTGGTCCGCAGTCCTTCGGCGATCTGCGTATCGACCAGCCGCCGAGGCCGGCAATGACCCAGGTTCAGGCAGAAGCGAATTTCCTCGCGGCCCGCATGAACAATCACCGTCGTATCCTCATCAGCCATGATCTGCCACCAAGTCGTGAGGTCGTGGACTTTGAACGGATCGACTGCGACTGCCCGTTCCGGCGTGGCCAGCTGCAGCAGACACAGTTCCGGCAAAAACGTGTGCTCGGAGACGAACTCGGTGTCGTAAGCGACAATCCCGGCGGCGCGGATGTGAGCGCAAAGTTCCTCGAACTCCGCTTGGTCTTCGATCAATCGTTGCTCCGCCCCGGCCATCCGTAGCTCCTTGTGAGGCGGAATCGTACTTGCCACGAATTTGGCCGCAAGCGACACCGACCACGAACCCTGAATCCAGTGTCGCACGCAATCTCGGAACGTCGTCCCCACGCGGAGCGTGGGGACGAGAATTACCCGCTTGGGAACGAGATTACCCACCCTTTTTTCTGCCATCGTTGTCGCCACGAACCCGCAGCCGGTAACTTATGTCTCTTTCTAGTCACGACTTTTGGTCAGGAGAATTCCCGGATGTTGCTGCGGCGCGAGTTGTTTCCGCATGTTATTGAGCTGAATTTTCAGGCCCGCCGACGTCTAGGCTGTTGTGTCTACTTGGTCGGCGACACGAAAGAATGGCTGTTGGTCGATATCGGTTACGCCGACACCACCGACGAAATCATTCAACTGATCCGGCAAATGGATTTTCCGCTGGCGAACTGCAAATACTTGATCGCCACGCACGCCGACGTCGATCACATCCAAGGATTGCATCGAGCCAAGGAACTGCTGCCGAACGCGGAAATCGTCGGCCACGAAGAATGTCAGCGACTGTTGTCCGAACGAGACCGCGTCCGCACGTATGCCGAAGTCAGTGCTCAAGGCATTTCGATTGACTTGCCACTGATCACCGTCGATCGCGCGATCGGCGAAGGTGACAAGCTGACCGTCGGCGATCAGACTCTGGAAACGTGGCATACGCCGGGGCACACGCACAGTCAACTTTCGTTTCGGCTCAACAATCTGCTGTTTTCCGGAGACAACATTTATCGCGACGGCTGTGTCGGGCACATCGACGCACATCACGGCAGCGACATCCCCGACTTCATCGCTTCGCTGAAACGTATTCAAGCGAGCGAAATCGAATGGCTGCTCCCCAGCCACGGCCCGACGTTTCGGAAAGACAATCGCGTGTTACAAAAAGCCATCGACCGGCTCGACCAGTATCAGCACATGGCCGACTTCGGCACCTGCGCGATTGACTGGCCACTGCTGGATGAATGGGAAGCGGAAATCGTCAAGGGAACGCTGCCGAAGTAACCCGAAGCGTCGCGAACGTTGGTGAGCCTTGTCATGACGCCCTCTCGGCACCTCGGGAGACTGTCGATGTCAAGTGTTCGTATACAAACGTTGTATTAGCGATTGTCAGCGTATCTCCGACGGCGAGCGGAGTACGCTCTCGCTCGCCAATGGGCCTACCGTTTACGACGACTGGTACTTGTGGTCGGAGCCATCCGTCAACGATCATGTGGCCAGCCGAGTCTTCGTTCCAGACCAGAACGAAGTGTCGCCTTGCGACGAATGGATGTTCAACAAATACATCAACTTCGGGGCCGCGACCGACGACTGTCTTGGCTGTCAACTGGTAGACTTTTTCGGCGTTCGGTCCCTGCACAACGCGGATGCAAAGCTCGTTTGGCGAACCTGGGGATTGAGATCCCATTCTGGCCATTCCTGCGCCCGAAACACCTTAGCACCGGCGCATCAACAAGTGTCTCATTTGTAGGACGGGCACTCTTGCCCGTCACCGAGCGAAAGACGGGCAAGAGTGCCCGTCCTACGATAATTATTGATGCACCGGTCCTTAGCTGCGGAAGTAATCGATGCCGTTGCGAAACATTTTCAGGCCATCGCCGTCGCCGCGCAGGTTCAGCCGTGTCCAATGCGGATGCTGAGTCGCAAACAAAAAGCGTTCGGGATGTGGCATCAGGCCGAGAATTCGGCCGCTCGGATCGCTCAACCCGGCGATGTTGGCCATCGAACCATTGGGGTTGATCGGGTATGCAAGGGTCGGCCAACTAGAAGCCGGGCCGGAAGTTTGATCGGCCGTCGTTGCGACATAAGTCAGCGCGAGTTGTCCGTTCTTCTGCCAGCGATCCAGCGTGGCGGTGTCGCGAACGACGATCTTCCCTTCGCCGTGCGCGATCGGAACATCGAACTCATCCAGTCCACGCAAAAAAACATTGTTGGAGCCGGTCACTTTCAGTCGGACCCACAACGCCGTGTATTTGCCGTTGTCGTTCCAAGTCAGCGTTGAGTCGGCCGGTTCGTCTGGTTTCGGCGGCCAAGTGGCGGCACCTCCCGGAAGAATGCCGGATTTCAACAGCACCTGAAACCCGTTGCAGATGCCGAGCACCAGCTTGTCGGCTGCGAGAAAATCGCGGATCGCGTCGCCAAGATGGCCGCGAAGTTGATTGGCGAAGATGACTCCTGATCCGATGTCGTCCCCGTAGCTGAAGCCCCCCGGCACGCACAGCACTTGGAAATCAGCCAGCCGCTGCGGCGTTTCAAACAGTTGAAAAAGGTGAACACGCTCGGCGACCGCCCCGCAGGACTCGAAGGCGAACGCGGTTTCAACGTCACAGTTGGTGCCGGGGGCTCGCAGAACGCAGACTCGTGGGACTGGCATGACGTGGCTCAAACGAAACGTGGTGGTGAGTTTCGCGGAATCTATTGGCCGACGACGTTGCTCGCCAGCAACGCGCTGCCAGATGGCAACGAACCGGAGGTGGCGTTCCGTTTGGATTCGACATCGCGCAGGCACGTCCGGCGCGATGAGCTGACTTGTTCGATGCCTGACGCAATTGCTCTCAATCGCAGTTTGACCCTGCGTGGTCCGCGACCTAAAGAACTTCGTGCAATCCCTCGACGGCATCGGCGGCCACTTGAATACCCATTCAGAGAAACGTTGATCGCCATGAACCCGCTTGTCACAAACTCCGTTATTAATCCGCCAACACTGTTGGCACTGCCCGAATCCAGCCTCGCTGCGGATCGTCGAGAAACACCGCGTTTCGCCGTGGAAGCGGAAGTCCGCTTCATACGTTGCAAGCCCGGCATCTCCGAATTGATCACTGGCGAAATCCAAGACGCCTCACTGAAAGGGATGCGCGCCGTGCTCGATCAACCGGTTCGCAAAGGGGAACAATTGCAGATCGAGGTCCGCACTCCACAACACGGGCAATTTCAGATCGAAGTGCAGATCATGTGGAGCGAAGTCGGAGTCGATGGCCGGTTTATCACCGGTTGTGAATTCTGCTCGATCCTGACGCTGAAACAACGTGCCCATTTGCAGCGTCTGGCCGAAGTGTCATTCCAGTCACTGCATCGCACCGCCGTGTAGCCAGCTGGAATATAAGCCCGAAACGAAACCGAGTGCGTAACTCGGCAATGGCTAACTGACTCGCCCTCGCTCCGGGCTTGTATTTCGCATCCCGCCGCATGAGTGGCAGTCTTTCAGTTGTCGATTCGTCGCGCTACGATGCTCGCGGAAATTTTCGATCCCGCGAGCATCCCATGATTTTCGTTCTCGATAACTACGACAGCTTCACCTACAACCTGGTGCAACGATTGGGCGAAATCGACCCGACGTTGCAGATTGAAGTCGCGCGAAACGATCAGATCACGATTGAGCAGATTGAACAATTACAGCCGGAGCGGATCATCGTTTCCCCCGGTCCGTGTACTCCGGCCGAAGCGGGCATCTCGCGCGAACTGATTCGCCACTTCGCCCCCAAGCTGCCGCTCCTGGGAGTTTGCTTGGGGCATCAAAGTTTGGGAGACGTCTTCGGCGGCCAGGTACTGCGTGCTCGTCGGCCGATGCACGGCAAGACCTCGCTGATTCATCACGACAATCGCGGCGTCTTCGCCGGCCTCCCAAATCCGTTTGAGGCCACTCGCTATCACAGCCTGATCGTGCCGGAAGAAACCTTGCCGAACGAACTGGAAGTCGTCGCCTGGGCCAATCCGGAATCCCCTAGTCAGTCGCGAGAAATCATGGGGCTACGTCATCGGAGATATGCGACTCACGGCGTGCAGTTTCATCCGGAAAGCTATTTGACCGGCGACAACGGCATTCAATTGTTGCGAAATTTTTTGAAGTGCTGAGGAATTTATTAAGGCGAGCCAGCGGGCATTAGCCCCCAGACAAGAGATCAATACAAAGCGAGTCGCCCAGGGGTTAACGCCGCCGGCTCGCCAGGATCAATTCAAGGAGCATTGTGATGCGTAGCAAATTGTGGACGGTCGGTTGGCTGCTGTTAATTGCGGTCGGATGTAACAAGAGTGCGTCCGTTTCCCCTTCGACTGGCGGTTCGACGGCGAGCGGTGAAACGTCCCTCGCAGTAAAACCGGCGGGCCAAAAGCTGACGTTCGCCGTCATCCCGAAAGGAACGACGCACGAGTTCTGGAAAGCCGTTCATGCAGGCGCCATCAAAGCATCACGCGAGATCAACGTAGACATCGTGTGGAAGGGGCCGCTCGAAGAAGACGATCTGAAAGGCCAGATCGACGTCGTGCAGAGTTTCGTAGCGCAAGGCGTTTCAGGCATTGTTCTGGCGCCGCTCAACGACAAGGCCCTGGAAAAACCTGTCGCGGATGCAGTGAACGCCAAGATTCCCGTGGTCATTTTCGACTCGGATGTTGCCGGGGACAAACACAAGAGTTTCGTGGCTACAGACAACGAAGCTGCTGGGCGCATGGCCGGTGAAAAGATGGCTACGCTGCTTGGTCGCAAGGGAAAAGTCGCGATCCTGCGTTACCAGGAAGGTTCGGCAAGTACGCAGAAGCGAGAACAAGGGTTTCTCGAG
>JANMIF010000176.1:0-2020 GCA_031375695.1 Planctomyces sp. | reverse complement strand
GCTTGTCGAACCTCACCTCCTCTCGCGAGCTTGGAATGCTTGTCGGCTTTGCCAGTTGACGATGCTTCGCGGTAGGCCCGCGTAAACATGGCAATGGCTCTGGGAAGTGAGACCGCCCAGAACAACACGATGAGCAACACGACCCCCATCACCACAAGCTGAACTCCAAACATCAGTCTCTCGATGAACCACATTGGCCACGAACGAAGTGACCTTTTCTGATCACACTGGCGAGAGCGGATGAATCGGGCGTATCTGAATACCCACATATTCTTTCCTCCTTTTTCGCTGACGCCGGACCATCCGAGCGTCAGTTGCTTCACCACCAGCCAGAACTGATGGTCAAGCAATGAAGGAACCCGCTTGCCCGTTGTTTTTGTGCCGCTCTTGGGCCAAGAGCCGTTACAAACCCACAACATCGGGGAATGTGTTTTCTCAATTCACGGTGCCGGTAATGGTGCGATCAGATCGAGTAGCACTGGCACCGATTCGGCAATGCAGCGGACTCCCGTTAATTCGAGAGGTCTCAATGCCGCCGACAACCGGTGAGCCTTTTGCTCGGTCGCGACCAAGTAGGTAATCTCAAATTGACCTGCCGCTATCAGTCGTTGAAAGCCGTTGAGTTGTTGGTGACGGCGAGCGAGTTGGTGGCAACGCTGGACGATTCGGACAATGTCATCTGGGCCAACATCGACGCGCAGGTGGCCGAGTACCGGTTCCTTCCCGGTGACATCGACGTAGTAGCCACGGGGCAATCCCGCTTGGAACAGCGTCGGGAAATAGCGAGTGAGTTCTGCTTTCTGAAGAAACGTTCTTCGATGCGAGTCACCGCAGCAGAACGTGTGAATGCCAAGAGCACGAGCGACCGAATGGCTCGTTGGCGGCTTTCGCCGTGGGACCAACAAGTACGCATGACCGGAAAGCGATCGCTTCTCGTGAAGTGTGCGTCTCTGGACCAATCGGGTGATCGCATCACCGGCGGCCACGTCAGAGAGCGTTCTGACGATCAAATCCGGGAATGCGAACTGAAATCGCTCGACTTCATCCAAGACGGCTTGTTCGATATGTGTGTGGTTCATATCTCACCAAAGTTCGTAGGGGAGTCGCGCGAGGCGACAGTATTCGTGAAAGGTTTCGACTTGACGCTGCGAATAGGCCCCGGCGGACTCAATCACACGCCGGGGCTGTAACTCGTCGTCGATCAGAAAGGCGTCCGGGTTCTTCACACCGTATTCGGCCTTCGGCAACGCCTCTTCTCCGACCCAAAACACGGCCAGCGATGGAAGTTCTTCGCGATACCGCACGAAGACTTCCGCGAGCAACAGATCGTGCTGACGTTCGTAGATTCTCGATGGTCGGCCCGCGCTGGAACCAAACAGCCGAGCGGCCAAGTCCGTCGCCTGATAGACGGTGTGTCGCGAGGCGGACTTTCGCCAACGGGCTTGCACCGCCTGCGACAGCCGCCAAGCATCGGGACTCTCTTCGCCGGGTTTCCAGACAAACATGGGGGCTCGACCGATTGGCGGAGAAACCAGCATCCATTCCGCCGTCTGAATCAGCTTGCTGGCCACAAGGCGCGCGAGCTGTTGGCGGACGGTTTCTGTCGGTTGATTCCAACCGCGTCGGATCTGGTCCAGGGACAGAACCCGCACCTGACAAGATAGGGCGCTGACGATGCCCTGATCGAATTGAGTCCAAGTTCGTATGGTCATGTTTCGGTACGCCTACTTGTGGTCACCCAGAAAATGGTCAAAAAGGCTTTTGGTCGGCGGTTCGCCGATGGTTTCCTCAGTCACCAATGGTGTGGCGGATTTTCGTTTGCGTGACTGAGGTTTGGACGCTGATTGCGGAGTCCATATCTGAGGCACGAAAGCCCCCGGCTCACCGGCGGGCCACGGCATTTGCTTGCGTCGCAGAAATTCGTCTTCGGTAATGTGGAAGTCGGATTCCGCCACGACCGGCATTCCACCGAACTGGCTGTATCCGGCACCGCGAGTGACAAGCACGATGCTCTTGCGAG
>JANMIF010000152.1:0-2853 GCA_031375695.1 Planctomyces sp. | reverse complement strand
CCAGCCCCCCAGAACAGCAATGTGACATTTCTAAGTTGGCGAACCCTGTGACATTTCTATCTTGGTCCGACAGTGTGTTCGTTCGCACTGGCCGCACGACAACTCGCTTGTTAGCGTTCAATGCGCATCGTGTATTTGGGATCTATCCGAGGTGCGTCATGCATAAAATGGTTCACAGCTTGATCGTGGTTTTGATCGCGGCACTTTTCGTTCAGCCAGCTCACGCCACGAAGAAGAAAAAAGACCCGAAGGTCGTAGCTTCCATCGGACGAGCCTTGGATTATTTGGCTCGTGAGCAACGGCGGCAAGGCTATTGGGAAGCGAATCAGGGCCAGTACCGAGTCGCGATGACGGCCCTCGCCGGCAACGCGATGCTGGCGGAAGGTTCGACCACCACGCGCGGCAAGTACTCCAAAAACATTCGACTGGCGGTCGATTACTTACTCGATATGGCTCAGCCGTCCGGGCTGATCGGGTTTCGGGACGATTATCACTACACGTACGGCCATGGCTTTTCAATGTTGTTTTTGTCACAGGTCTTCGGCGAAGAAGAAGATGCTGATCGCCGCACAGACCTGAAACGCGTGCTCGTCAAGGCAGTCGAATTCTCCGCTCAAGCCCAGACCGAACGAGGTGGCTGGGGCTATGTCTCGGCGAAGGATCAGCCCAATTTCGATGAAGGATCAACCTGCATCACGCAAGTGCAAGGCTTGCGAGCCTGCCGCAACGCCGGCATCCCGGTCCCCAAGGAAATCATCGACAAGGCCAAGAAGTACATTCAGGACTGCACGACCGCCGAGGGAGGTGTGCAATACAGCATCCGTGGCGGTGGCCCTCGGCCGCCGATCACCGCCGCAGCGGTTGCCGCGATGTTTAATGCTGGCGAATACGGTGAGTCGGATCACGTTCAAAAGATGCTGAAGTTCTGCCGTGAGAATGTCTGGCCAGCCAAAGGTGGCTCGCAACAGCAACAGCTTTTCGGTCACTGGCACTACACTCACTTTTACTACGCGCAGGTCATGTACCGGCTGGGTGACGACGAGTGGAACAAATACTTCGCCGACATCAGCAAGCAGATATTGACCACTCAATCTGCGAACGGCGGCTGGAAGGAGGGCCACGTCGGCGAAGTCTTCAACACCGCAATCAGCGCTATCATCCTGCAAATCGACAATGGCTATTTGCCGATCTACCAGCGTTGACACCCTTCTTCTGCGGCAACCAAAATTTGAAATGCCGAGCACCTCATCTCACATCAATCTTGTGTTGACGACGGTTGAAAATGGCGGCGTGCATGGGTGTCTGTTGGTGAATGGTGAAATTCAGAGCGTTAGCTCTGATCTTCACCATTCACCAACAGAATCAAGAGTGCGTAGCGATATGGAAATTCGGAAAGAGGTTCGTCGCGAGGTCTTGACGAACGAATTGAGTCAGCCAACTGCCGTGTTTGGGCAGGGGGATTGCATCTGAAGTTATGAATTGAAGAGGACTTGGAGGAGGTAGTTGTCGTCCCAAGCGGCGTTTAGACGTTTGTTCTTGACTCCGACTTTTTGGGAGCGATCATTTTTCAGCAGACTCAGAGCGGCGCGGCGGAGCAGGCTAACGGTCGTGGCGGCTTAGCCTTCGCGGAGGCGGGATTGATCTTCTTGGAACGTCACGTTTAATTGCCAATGGAGTTTGTTCTCGATCGACCAGTGGTCGCGGACGGCAACTGCGAAGCGGCGCGCCGAGAGCTTCTTGCTGAGGATGCAGTATCGCACCTCGACGGTTTGTTTTCTTTTGCGAGTCGTCTGATTGAACGTGATTCCGATCGCGTTGAGCTTGGCCCAGCGGGCGCGATCGGGCAGGTCTGCGGGAGCCTCGCAGACACAGTAGACGCGAGTCTCGTCGCGGCTATGCCCACGCTCGTGAGTCTCGTGTCGGCTGACCTTGGTCTGGCCGAAGCCGTTTGGGATCGCACGCACGAAGAACGCTTTGATTCCCTCGTGCAGCGTGGGTCGGTTGCCCTTCATGGCAAAGACGTAGTCGGCCTTCGCGGCGACGATCTCTCTCACGATCTCGGTCTGACTGCCCATCGCGTCGATCGTCACCAAGCCGCCGGAATGTTCCAGCATTTGCAGCAACTTGGGGATCGCGGTGATCTCGTTGCTCTGGTCATCGACCACCACTTGGCCCAACGAAATCAAACTCGTCGTGGCCCACGCGCTGACCATGTGAATCGCCGCTTTGCTGCTGGCCGCATCGAAGCTGCGCCGCAAGGTCTTGCCATCAATGGCCGCGATCTGGCCGCCGCTGATCTCGTGCAGAGCGGTGATCCAACTCAGTAAACACTTCTCGAACTCGGCGGGCTTGATCGCCGCGAAGATCGCGTTGAACCGATCGTGCGACGGAATGCCGTCACTCAAGTCGAGAAACTTCGCCAGCCACTCGCGTTTGGTGCGTCCCCACTTCGCGATCGCCACGAAGTCATCCGCGCCGCAAACCACCGCACACAACGCAATCGTCACCACGTTGATCAGCGGATATAGCACTTTTCTCCGCCGTGGATACGTCAACTCCGAAAAATGATTATTGATCGCCACGCTCATGCTGTTGGCCACGATGCTGTTTCTATCGTGCTCAGCAACTTGATCCCCCAGCATCCTGCCGAGGCGGCTTCTCAAGTCGCCATCACCCAATTATCGCAGCTGTTCCATTTTCGCGCAATCGCCCTTGTAGTGCCCTTTTCGAAAACGGAGCGTCCTTGAATCTGGCGTGTTGTAGAGTCACTCCAGAAAGGACGCATGATGAAGAAACCACGACGTCAGTTTTCCGCGGCGGACAAAGTCGCGGTCTCCGATCTGTGCGACAAGC
>JANMIF010000151.1:0-24659 GCA_031375695.1 Planctomyces sp. | reverse complement strand
CACGCGGAGCGATGACGGCTCCGTTCGCTGCGGTTTCAACAACGAGCCAATCACCATCGCCAGCGCGGCGACAACATACGCCGCGATGCCAGAGTAATACGGGCCAATCTGTTTGGCGAAGTCTTTCGTCGCCGGCAGTTGTTCCAACACGAGGAAACTCGACGGGAAGATTGCACCAAAAAAGATCGCGGCGGCGGCTCCCCAACTGTTGGCTCGACTCCAATAGCAGCAGGCGATGAGCAGCACCGACATGCTCGCCAGATAGATCGTGCCGGTCACGGCGAGGTAATCCCACAGGTTCCCTTTGAGCGGATACCACAGACCGTACAGCAGCAGGAATACGCCGATCACCGCCACGATGCAGCGATTCACCAGCAGCCCCCGCGACTCGGACCAGCGTCCTTTGTGAAACGGGGCGAGGATGTCGTTGTAGATCACGCTCCCCCAAGTCAGCATGTAGCTCGAATCGGTAGACATGTCGGCCGCCAGCATCGCCGCCACCAGCAAGCCGGTCAGCCCGACCGGCACAAAGCTGTTGAGAAACAACGGCATGGCATACAGCGACGGGTCTTTGGCCATCTCCGGCGAGAGGTGCGAATAGTCGGCATCGGTCAGTGTCGCGAGGGCCGCGATTCCCCACAGGCCGGGGATCAGAAAGCGGCAGACGAAGAAGAACGACGTTCGCGTATATACCTGCTGCCCGGTCTTCGTGTCCTTCGCCGCCAGCAGCCGAGCGATCGTTGTCTGCCAAGTCAGCGTCGCCGCCGTCACAATCAGCGATTGAAAAACCACATACGGCCAGCCGAGCTTTTCATTCACGAACGGATTGAATCCGCCCGGCCCATGATGATGCTCAACCGTCTCGACCAGCTTCGTCCAGCCGATGTCTTTGAAGACCAGCAACATCACCGCTAGTAGTCCGGCACTCATCACGACGAACTGCAAGAAGTCGGTCACCAGCACCGATAGCATCCCGCCCATGATCGTGTACACCGCGACCGCCACCAGCAACACGGTCATTGTCAGTTCCAGATACGTTGGATCGAACCCGGTCACAAGCACCAAAAACTCACCGCCGATCCGCAGAAACACTCCCATGTTCAGTAACCCGCCGAGCACAATCACAACTCCCGCCGCCCAGCGAACTCGCGGCCCGAAGCGTTTCTCGAACAGTTCCGGAATCGTCATCACCCCGGAGTCTCGCAACGGTTTCACGCAGAACCCGGTGACGCCAATCAGAAACATCGCCGCCGCCTGCAACAACCCCGGAGTTGCTCCCGCGAACCCGTACTTGTATCCCGCCTGAGCCGTATACATACATGTGACGATCCCAAACTCCGTCGCCGCCAGCGACGCGATGCCCAGATACAAATCCATCTCCCGCCCAGCGACGAGAAAGTGTTCGACCTTCCCGACGTACTTCCGCACGGCGATGCCGGCGATCATCGTCGCCAGCAAATATAGCCCCACAATGCTGCCATCAATCGGCCATGAGAAATGCACAACAGGACTCCGGTCAATCATTGAAAAGCCGTACCGCGGTCGTTAGTCACGAGAAGACGCCATGTAATCGCTGAGTGTTTCGATGTTGCGACTGAAGACGTCGCTGGAAATGTAACGGAAGGACGGGCTGAACTTCGGCTGTCCGACGAGTCGTTCGCCAGCATACGTTGTGAGCCAGCGTCCGTCATCGTCGAGCTCCCGAATGATCTTGCGCACGTTCGTTTCCAGGTCTTTGGTCATGCGGGACAGCTTCGGAGGAACACCGTTCTTCGCGTCTTGGTATGCCTTGTCGATCTCATCAAAGCGGGCGGATTGCTTCCAGCCATAGTGACTGGGGGCGGCGGAATCGTCGTAGGTCAGCTGGTATTTCCCATCCATGTAAAGAGGCTTGTTGGTCTTGAGCTCGTAGTATCTGGCAACCCTGCCATCGGGCAGCAAACACTTTTTGTAGTAGGCCAAGGCTCGCGGAATTGGCTCCAGGTATTTCTTCTCCCCGGTATGCTGCGAGATTTTGACGAGCGTTTCCATCACGTCCTGAGCTTCCCAGACGGTGATTGCTGGCGGCTCAAACTTCCTCGCCCAAATCGGGACCATTTCGTAGTTGTACTGTTGGCACCAACCGGGCTGCGGTTCGGGCATCTGCGCGAGAATCAGGAAGTCGCCGAGTTTTGCGAGGGCTGCTTTGTATTTCTCGTCCTTGTAGGCGAGGTGTGCCTCCATGAGCACATTGGAAACCGTCCCCGCGAGACCATCGTTGAGCGTGTAGTAGTCCCAATAGTTCTTGATCCGTCCTTCGGTCTTCCAGTCGTAGTCTGGAAACTTAGCGACGACGATCGGTTTGGGTTCCACCGGTCGTCGCCAAATCTGCGGAAAAGCACCGTTCGGAAATTGAGCCTTCAATAGAGCATCCAGTCCACGCTTGATGGCCTCGTGGATTTTCGCGTGCTGAAAGTCGAATGCCCGATCGGCGCGGATCAGCATCGTCAAAGCGGACTGCGTTTGGCCATCGTCCAGCGAGGATGTGTCCTTACCGTCGCGATGTGACCCCGTCCGCTCCCCTTTCTCAAAGCGAATGGCCTGCGTCCACCCGCCGGATTGGAGCTGCCCATAAACCAGGGCTTCAGCCGCCTCGCGTGCCGCTTCGAGGTAGAACTTGTCGCCGGTCGCGGCGTACGCCTTCAGATACGCCATCCCCACAGTCGGCGTTCCAGGCGGCTGCACGAAGATCGTATCGGGTGCCGCCTTTCCTTCTCCCCAGCGCTGTTGCAGGTCGACGCTGTAGTAATAGACGTAGCCGCCATGACTCGCGACCTGACTCTGATAGAACGAAGCGGCCTTCTTTAAGGCCCGAATCGCATCATCCCGGAGGTTCAGATCGGCGGATTGAGCCTGCGGCATTTCCAAAGCGAACGCATACGCCAAATACAACACAAGTCCAACAGTCCGTACGATCGTCATTCGGTTGACCTCGTTTCGCTGAGAACAACTTCAAGGATTCGTGCCTGATCGGAAATTAGGGAGCGGCCCGCAGTGACGAGATCGGCTGTTTCCTGACTGTCGCGGTACGAGAATAGATCAACCTCGTTCAACTGCGATTAAACTTCATCGACTTCGACAGTTCACTATAGCAGTCCGGAAGATCGAATCGCGACAGCACGCCGGGAACAAACGATGACAGCGGCCACTTGTAGTCTTCGTCTTCAGCAATGCTGGCGTAACTGTCGGGGGACTCTTTAAGTGAGACTTGCGTGACAGTCTTCGCCAGCACGGCGGCGAAGATCGCGGGCAGCGTGCCCCAGCCTTTGGCGGCGAGATGGACTTCGCGTTGGCCGAACGACGACAGCCAGTCGAGAACTCGCAGCAAGTCGAACGTCTTCTGGCCGACGTACGGGCGGTCGAGCATGATCGAATGCGCCGAGTAGAAAAAGTCACTGCCGTACGGACGTGCGAATTGATCGGCTCCGCAGGTGTCGGGCCGTGACTCGCCGATGCCGCGCATATCGAGAGCATAGAATGCAGCTCCCGGTTCGGCGGCGAGTAGTTCGCGGATCAGCGGCTCGTCAGCCAGTTCGGCGTCGGACGAATGATGGGCGACATACAGCACAGCTCGGCCGACGTTCTGTGGCGGACGCGAGTAATGTGGCTTGTCGCTCAGCAGCGTGACGACGGCGAACATGTTCGGCTCGGTTTCAATCGCGTAGTGTGTGGCGTGTGGCTTCGGGTAGTTCCGTTTGATCGCTCGCAAGATGCGATATTCGGGCGGTGTTTCGTTGTTCGGCAACTTGAGCACATCGCGAATCGCGAACTTGAGGTCATCACCGCTGAGCGGTTTCCGTCTGCTCGTCATCTCTCGCGACTTCTCTCTTGTGAATGAGAAGACCGTGCGCGACTTCAGTTCAGCGACTTGGCCGTGAGGCGTACACCACAGGACTTCATCCTTTTCGATGATCGGTTCCGGCTCGGACTCAATAGTGGGCAGACCGACCGCGCGGTTGAAGAAGCGGTACATCGCTTCGCGATTTTCGACCGAGTAGCCGTGCTCGGTCGGGCCGACCTGCAACTGCACGTTGTCCGGCGCACCGAGCAGTGAGTAAATCCGCTTGAGCCGCAAGTACGCTTCAGTTGCTCCGCGAACGTCGAAGTAATCCCGTTCCTTGGCCAAGATGATGACTGGCTTGGGGGCCATCGCCGCGAGAAAATCGCTGTGATCGAGTCCTTCGGCCAAGACTCGCGGCGGGCATTGTTCGGTGTCGGCTGGGAGTTCGTTTTCGAGATTGCGGCGAAACGTCGTGACAAAGCAGCCCGGCGCACCCATCGTCCAGCGGCGATCGAGTCCGCACAGCCAAGTCGTCATCGTCCCGCCTCCGGAATTCCCCGTGATGCCGACGTGTTTCGGATCAACGTCTTCGCGTGACAGCAAATAGTCGAGGGCACGGATGCCGTCCCATGCTCGCCACGCCCCGAAGAATTCGCCCACGAGATACTGCTGATTCCCGGCGTGCAGATGCTCGGCCGTGCCGACGCCGCGCTTCGGTTTGAAGTTCTCATCGACGTACTGCAACCGTTCGCCCTGTCCGATCGGATCGAATATCAAACAGGCATAGCCGAGTTTCGCCAACGTCTGCGCGAACGGCTGATACGCGTCCCCCGCCTTGCCGTTCGCCGAATGCCCGCACGATCCAACGACGCCGGGGAACGGACCTTTACGATTCTTCGGCAAGTACAAATTCGCCGTGACAAGAAACCCCGGTCGGCTCTCAAAGATCACGTTTTCAATGCGGTACAGCTCACGCTCGACAACCTTGGTCACTCGCGAATTGAGCGGTGTTCGTTCCGGTTCCGGCCCGAAGCAGCGGCGAATCTTTTCTTGAACCTTGATGACGTAAGCCTCTGCATCAGCTTTCGTCTTGAGTGCCGCTTGCTCAGCGATGATCCGCTCTTCGATTGCGCGAACCTGATCGACAAACCAGTCTTGGACAACTCGCGAAAAGCGATTCAGTGGTGGCGTGACGGTCTTTGGCTCATCGGCCCGCAGGCTGAACGGCGACAACGAAGAATAAGAACTCGCCGCCCACGCACTGAGGCTGACCGTCTGGAGTAGTTCACGGCGTGACATCAGGGAGCTGGCGGAAGCAGCGTGAAGGTTCATTCGAATTCTTCCGATTTGGGCAAGCGACGGATGGGTTCATGTATTGTCTGGCGTTTGATCGAGCAAACCGAGGGCTTGCATGCGGCGATACAAGACGGCTCGCGGCAGTTTGAGTAGCTTGGCGGCGAGGGTTTTGTTTTGCTTGGCCTTTCGCAACGCGCGTTCGATGAGTTCGCGTTCGACACCGGCCAGATATTCTTCCAGCGGCGGGATCGGGGCTTCACCGAGCGGACGTTGCGGTGGGCCGAGTTCTTGCGCATCAAGGCCGGCTCGAAATCGAAGCGGCAGGTGCGGCACGTCGATCGTCGTGCCCGTGCAATTCTCGCGAGCTTCACGAACCACCAGTTGTAATTCGTCGAGGTTGCCAGGCCAGCGATATTCTCGAAGTTGCGGCCAGACGGCCTCGGCGAATCCAGACAGTTGCCGGTCGGCTCCGCGATTGAGCGATTCCAAGAACGCTTGAGCCAGCGGTGCGAGGTCGTCCGAGCGTTCGCGCAGTGGCGGAACTTCGATCGTCAATGTCGTCAGGAGAAAGAACAATTCGGGCCGCAATCGCTCGTCGTCAACGGCCGCTTGCAAAGGTTCCATTGATGAGGACATCAAGCGGGGAAGCGGCTGGCGTCTCGCAACTTTTTCGGCATCGGGCTGATACGCGGACCACAGCCGATCTTGAACATCGCGCGGCAAGTCGGCGATTTCCGCCAGGAACAACACGCGCGGCGACAACACTCCGAATGGAGCGGCCCCGTCATCTTCCGGGTGCAGCAAACGTTGCAATGTCTGCAACAACAGATGCGGCGACTGACGGCAATCCAGCGGCACGAAGGCTCCATGTTGAGCTTCCGTCTCGTGATGGATGGCTCGTGCCAGATGTTCCTTGCCGGCTCCGCGCGGTCCGACAAAATGGACCGGCACCGACGACGCACGAGCTACCAGCATCTGGTCCAGCACACGTCGCATCGCCGAGCCGCGGGCGATCACCGTACTGAGCTGATACTTCTGCCGCAGCGACCAACGCAACGCCGACAGCTCACCGTGAAATCGTTGAGCCAGCGTTTCCTTCCCAGCGGCGGGAAGCGGCGGCAAAGGTGAAATAATTCCCAAAACGCTGCGAATTCGATCTTCCGCATCGCGAAGCGGAACGAATCGCAACAGCTTGCCCAGCGGTGGCCCAAGCTTGTTCGGCAGGAATACCGCCACGTCACATTCCTGGCCGGCGAAGACTTCGGCCGACGGACAGAGTGCGTTGACGAGCGCCCGTGCCGAACCCGGCTCCGCGTCACTAGTGAACTCGGCCACTTCGCCGACGACATCGTCCGCTTGCCAACCGGTCAACTGCTCGCACCCCGCATTGAAAAACAGCAGCCGCCGCGACACCGATATCAAAAAAACCGGCGTCGCCGCCGTCTTGACCCAACTCTCCAACCGAGATTTCTTCTTCCCGGTTCGTTCACGCATCACGAGCTCCTTTTCACTACCCCGACGCGCGAGCGAGGGTGCTTCACTAGAAGTTTATCATCGTCACGTGAAACGTCCGCCCTCGTTCACGCTTCGGATTAGTGTGCCCTTAATCGACGGCTCGATAGCATAGCGTCCAACTCGCGGCAACGGTGGTGACAATCTCGCGCGGGTCAACTGGCATTCCAAGGAGTCAATCATGAACAACGTGAAGGTTCTGCTCGGTGCGATCGTTTTGGGAGGGACCGTTTGGTGGCTTTCACACAGTGCCGCCGCTCAGTCGCAAGGGACGGAGTCCAAGTCGGTGCGCTGGGAATACATCAGCGAATTAGTCGATGCAAATGCTGTTCAAGCCAAACTCACTGAATGGTCGCAGGCCAACTGGGAGCTCGTTTCGGTGGCCAACGGAATCTCGACCGTCGAACCGGGCGACAAGCCCTCGCTGCGAGTCGACAAATATCTCTTCACCGCCAAACGGCCATTGAAGTAGCCAGCCTCGAAACGAACTTTCGTGGGCCGTCGAATGAATATGGTACGCCGCTGCCAATTGTTGGTTTTTTTCAGTCGTGTCGCGTTTACGGAGTGGGCATCATGCAGCAAGCACTGATTCGATTGGCTGTTGTGGGTTGTCTCATCTGCGTATCGGTTGCCGATGCTCAAGATGCCGCGCCGAAATTTCGCGATTCGCAGCAGACCGCGATGGCGGAAATTGGTCGGTTGGAATCGCAACTCAAAGCGACAAACAAAGCGATCTGGGAGTTTGCCGAGGTTGGCTTGGAGGAAAAACGGTCAGCGGCGTTGTTGGTCGAACAGCTCAAGGCGGCGGGCTTTGACGTGAAGACTGGCGTATCGAACATGCCGACGGCGTTTGTGGCGAGCTACGGGTCCGGCAAACCGATCATCGGCATCCTGGCGGAATATGACGCGCTGCCGAATCTGTCGCAGAAGGTTGAGTCGTTTCCGACTGCGGTCGAAGAAGCCAAACCAGGGCACGGTTGCGGACACAGCGGACTGGGGACAGCGGCTGTCGGAGCGGCAATCGCGGTGAAGGCGGCGATCGAAAAGCACAAACTCACCGGCACGATTCGGCTGTATGGGACTCCCGCCGAGGAGACGTTGATCGGCAAGGTTTACATGCAGCTTGACGGGCAGTTCGACGATTTGGATGCATGCCTGCACTGGCATCCGGCCGCGGTCAACAACGTTTGGGTGATGAGCAGCAAAGCCGCCGTCAGCGTGAAGTTTCAATTCACCGGCACGGCAGCGCATGCGTCGGGAAGTCCGAGCAGCGGGCGGAGCGCGCTCGATGCGGTCGAACTGATGAATGTAGGCGTCAACTTCATGCGCGAGCACATCAAGGAGGACGCGCGGATTCATTACGTCATCACCGACGGTGGCGGAGCACCGAACGTCGTCCCGGCCAAGGCGGAAAGTTGGTACTACGTCCGAGCCAACGATCACACCGATGTCGAAAAGTATTTTGCCTGGGTCTGCGACATCGCCGAGGGAGCCGCCAAGATGACTCGCACCAAAGTGAAGATTCAGATCGACACCGACTGCCACGAAATCATCGGCAACCGTCCACTGGCGGAGTTGTTGCAACGCCATCTGACGGCGATCGGTGCGCCGAAATTCACGGCAGACGAAAAAGCGTTCGCTCGCAAGTTGCAACAACCGCTAATCGACGAGTTCGGGTCAAAGTTTCCTGAGGCGATCGACGAAACGATTCAGCCGTTGAGCTTCGCCGACGAACCGAACAAAGGCTCAACGGATGTCGGAGATGTCAGTTGGCACGTCCCAACCTGCGGTCTGCGAGTCGTCTGTTTCGCCGCGAATTCTCCCGGCCACAGTTGGCAAAACGTCGCCTGCATCGGGTCCACGATCGGCGAAAAAGGAACGATCACCGCCGCGCGAGTCCTCGCCGTGTCGGCTCTCGATCTACTGGAGAAGCCCGACATCCTCACCGCCGCTCGCGACGATTTCGCGAAACGCATGGACGGTCGCAAGTACACGACACTGATCCCGAAAGGCCAGAAGGCTCCCGCGAAGATTCGATAGACAAAGTTGTGGCTGGTGCTAGTGAACAAGTCCGAACATAATGCTCCGAGTTCTGTTCCGTGCTGACAGGTACGCAACGCATGTCCGACGTTCGCACGATTCAAATCTCGGTCCTTCAATCTTTCGAGATATTCGGACATGGAACATGGGGTCGGGTGTTGAGATCTCCGTGCTTGATCCGACGCATCGCCTGATTCAAATAATCAAGCTCTGTGCTGTAAAAGTCACCGGTTGTTCCATTCGGGGTTCCGATGTCGAAAATTCGGTCCCCGTTACGAATTCGCCGTTCGCGGGGAAAAGAAAGAAAAGGATCAGAGTGGTCAGGACTCATTGATTATTTCTATTAAATGATTAAATGATTAAATGAGTCCTGACCCCCCGCTCTCCCCCGCTCTCCCCCGAAGAAGCCAAGTAGATCACCCCGCCAGCGTCGCGCCGGCAGGAACACAGAAAATCGAAACTGGTGCGGGTCAGCGAAGAAGAGCTGGTGTACAATCAATGGATCCGGCACCGAACGCGCACCAAAACGTGGGCACTTATCCCTACTTGCGTCCACCCCTTGCTGGTATCGTAGTCAGGCGTTGTGATGGTATTCGTCCATAATAATGCCAGCAAGGAAATCCGATGTCCGACCAGATTGAGTATGTGGGATTCGCAGCGAGCGAATTCGTCGATAACCCCGAACCCCGCGTACCCTGCGTGCTGCTCCTCGACACATCCGGTTCGATGGCCGAAGTCGTTGGCAACTACGATCAGGAAACTGGCCAAACCGTCATGCAGGACGGGCAGATGTATAATGTGGTCTCGGGCGGGACGACCCGAATCGACTTACTGAACGAGGGCTTGGTCACCCTCAAGGAAACGCTTGCCGCTGATTCGCTGGCCAGCCGCCGTGCCGAGATCGCGATTGTAACCTTCGGAGGCACGGTCACCACGATCCAGGACTTCGTGACCGCCGAGAATTTCCAGCCGCCGCGCCTGCAAACTGCGGGCAGCACGCCAATGGGCCAGGCGATCCTGACCGGTTTGGATATGATTGCCAGGCGCAAGGCGACCTACCGCTCGGCAGGCGTCTCCTACTACCGCCCGTGGATCTTCCTCATCACCGACGGCGGACCCGACTACGGCGACCCTTGGCAATCCGCCGCGGTGCAGGTGAAACAGGGTGAGGCATCGAAGTCATTCGCCTTTTTCACGGTGGCGGTCGAAGGCGCCAACATGGACGTGCTGGCCCAAATCTCGACGCGCCCTCCGGCGAAGCTTAAGGGCGTCAACTTCCGTGAGATGTTCCTTTGGCTGTCACAGTCCATGCAGGCCGTCTCGCAGTCCTCCCCCGGCGACACCGTGCCACTGCCGCCGCCCGGTTGGACTGAGGTTTGAAGATACCATGTGGAAACTTGTCTTCGGCAGCGTGCAGGGTACGTCCCACATCCAGTCGGGGCTGCCCTGCCAAGATTACTGCGCCGGGTCTATCGCGGGCACGACGCTGGTCGCTGCTTGCGCCGACGGGGCCGGCAGTGCCGAGCTCTCACAGCTGGGCTCCAAGGCGGCGGTCGATCGTTTCATGGAAGTGGCCTCCGGCGACACAGCGCCGACGAAGGAACAGGTCGAGTCGTGGGTCGACGCCGCCCGGGTGCGTCTGCTGGAAGAGGCGGTGGCCAACGGATCGACTTCCCGTCAGCTCGCTTGCACGTTCCTTGCGGCACTGGTCGGTGATGGCTGGGCCGCCTTCGCTCAAGTGGGCGATGGCGTGATCGTCTTCGACGGCCCGGATGGCTACGACTTCGCCTTCTGGCCGGATAACGGAGAGTACGCCAACACGACGCACTTCCTGAGCGAAGACGATTACCAACAGCACCTACGCGTCGAGATCGTCGAGCGGCACGTCTCCGAGTTGGCTCTCCTGACCGACGGGCTGCAGATGCTTGCACTCGACATCGCCGGGGCAAAGGTTCACGATCGCTTCTTCGCACCGCTGTTCAAGACCGTGAGGAACGGCCCGGACGAGGCCGCCTTACAGACCGCTCTGCTGGATTTCATGGGCTCGAAGCGGGTCAACGACCGTACCGACGACGACAAGACCCTCCTCCTTGCCACGCGAACCACCACAGATGTCCCGCTCACCCTACCCGACGCAACTCCGTGACCATTTGGGGAACGATGTTCGGCTGCCGGCCAAGCACTTCGCCATCGGCGGCGAGGGGGCGGTCTTCGACGTCGTAGGCCGTCCCGACTTGGTCGCCAAGCTCTATAGCAAGCCGCAGAGCAGGGATCGCTGCGACAAGCTTCAGGCGATGGCCAAGTTGTGCAGTCCCGACCTGCTCAAGTTCGCGGCTTGGCCTACGGCTACGCTCAGCATCGGCAACCCAGCGGTGGTCGAGGGCATCCTCATGCCCCGGATCACCGACCACAAAGAGATCCACTGCCTCTACAGCGTGGCCCAGCGCAAGAAGGACTTCCCCGAGGCCGACTGGGGCTTCCTTCTGCACACCGCCCGTAATTGCGCCATCGCCTTCGAGAGCGTCCACAGCCACGGCCACGTCGTGGCCGACGTCAATCAGAAGAACTTGATGGTGTCGAAGAAGGGCATCGTCGCCCTGGTCGACTGCGACTCGTTCCAAGTGAAGGATGGGAATCGCATCTTCCGCTGCGGCGTGGGCGTGCCCGAATACACGCCGCCCGAGCTCCACGGCAGGAAGTTCACCGACCTGAACCGAGACGCGAACCACGATCTGTTCGGCCTGGCCATCATGGTCTTCCACCTGCTTATGATGGGGCGGCACCCGTTCGCGGGCGTGCCCCAAGTCAATGTCGACATACCGATCGAAAAGGCGATCCAGGACGGGCTCTATGCCTACTCGCGGAACCCGACAAAGCTGAAGCCGCCTCCGCACGTGCTGCCCCTGGCGATGCTGGATGCCGCCACGCGCGACCTGTTCGAGCGGGCGTTTGGCTCGGCCCAGCGTCCGACGGCGACTGAGTGGCGCCGCGTGCTCGATGCCTCAATGAAGGGGCTCCAGCACTGCAAGAATGAACCCAAGCACTCCTACCCGGTGGCGGCGGGCAACTGCCCGTGGTGCCAGCTCATCGCGACCGCCCGGTTAATGTTCTTCATCCCTAGCCAGGGAGCAGCGGGCACGGCACTGCACCTTGAGGACATTCGGCATCTGCTTCAGACGCTCGCAGGCATGCAGCTTGTGTTTCCGTCCTACACACGGCCCCAACCTATTTTGCCAGTTCAGGTTACGCTGCTCGCTGGTTTGCGTGCGATTCCTAAGCCCGCCTTGGTATCCTTGCCAGTTCCGCCCGCCGTCCAGCCCCGGCCTATACTCGGCCCACTGCCCACGGCCCCCGCCATCCCACTTGCACCTGGCCTCCATCCCGACCCGCCTACGCCGATTGAGTGGCTCCGCCCCATGCTGCGCCGCAAGCCGGTGCCCCCGTGCTACCCGCCGGTTCCCACCCTCGACCCGCCCGACCCGTTCTGGGCTAGGTTCTGCATCGGCGGTTTCCTAGTCGGGGTGCTGGTGTACTTCGTCGCTTGGCCGGTAGGTGTGATTGTGATGCTCGTCTTAGGGGTCTGGTGGCTGATCATGAAAGTCACTGAGGGGATGCGGCGCGCGATGGCCCAGAAATCCCTGGAAAAGGAGCACGAGGCGGAATGCGCACATATGGACGAAAAATACAAGGATCAGGTCCGGCCCATCGACAACGCAAACAAGAAACTCCTGGACGCCTGGGATGCGTCGAACGCAGCCACTGCAGCCGAATATGCCCGGCTGTGTAGGGCGGTCGACGAGGAGAACCGCAGCAGGCTCGCGCCCTGGGAAGCCGCCAAGGCCGCGATAATGTCCGACCACCAGCGAGTTACCCTGGAGGTCGAGCGGGCAAACCGCCGCGTCCTTTCGGCTTGGGAAGCCGAGAATGCAACCCGCCAGGCGGAATACGACCAGAAACGCCGCGAGATCGACGACAAGAACCGGCAGCTCATCGACGCGTGGAAGGCCACGAACGCGCCCTGGACCGGCGAGCAGAAGCGGTGGTGCGACTGCGCATCGTTCGCCGAGGCGGAGATCAAGCGGCTGGAGGACGAGCTCATGGCGCAGCGGTCCGTCAGCGTTTCGAGATTCCAGCAGCGGAAGGTGGAAGCCGACGGCGTGACCAAGTCCCACGACGGCACGCGCCAGGATTACGAGCGGGAGCTACGTCAGGCCGAGATGTATTCGAAGAAGATACAGTTAGGTGAGCACCTCGACAAATCGCTGATCCGTAACGCGAAGCTCAAGGGCATCACCGGCGTCCGCATCCTCGAGCTGGAATCCTTTGGCATCGAGACAGCCAAGGACGTTGAGATGCTGAACAACCGAAAAGTGCCGGGGATCGGCCCGGTTCTCAGCAAGCGCCTCTTCGACTGGCGGGACAAGCTAGCATCGTCGTTCCGGCCCCAGCAGGGATTGCCGGAATCGGAGAAGAGCCGGATCGCCGTCCGCTACGCACCAGTGCTCCGGCCGCTCGTGCAGGCCATCCAGGCTGCGATCAGCGACCTGGAAAAGATCGAGGCTTCGCACCGCGCCCGCGAGGCGGATCTGGTCAAACGCATCGCGGCGTCCGTGCAGGATCTGGCCGTCGCCGAGGCGTATGTCCGGGCGATGAAGGTGGTGTGAGTCAGGCCAGAATGCAGAAAGGGTGAATGCAGAAAGGCAGAAGCAGAAAGGGAAGCAGAAAGGGGTCAGGACTATTTCTTTTGGTACGGCGTGTGGTTATGGTGCATGAATCATGGCGAGACGCAAACGAGTTTGTCCGGCGGGAGAAGTCTTTCACATTCTCAATCGCGCGGTGGCGCGATTGACGATTTTTGAAAAGCCCGCCGACTACGACGCCTTTTTGCGAGTGCTGAATGAAACGTGGCAGATCGTTCCCTTGCCAATTTTCGCGATGGTGGCCATGCCGAATCACTGGCACTTCGTGGTCCGTCCGACCCATGACGATCAAGTCAGTGACTTCTTCCGGCGGCTCACGGTGATGCACACCATGCGTTATCACGCGCATTACAAGACCGGCGGAACGGGACACGTGTATCAAGGTCGTTTCAAGTCGTTTCCCATCCAAAGTGACGAACATTTGTTGACTGTCATGCGGTATGTGGAACGGAATCCGGTGCGTGCGAACTTCGTCGACTTGGCGGAAGAATGGCAGTGGGGTTCGGCCTACGCTCGGCAACAATCGGCCGACAAATCTCCCTGGTTGGCCCCACCCATCGATCCGCCGTTGCCGCGCCAATGGCGCTCCTGGGTCAACAAAGCCGAGACGGACGCCGAACTCAAATCGCTTCGGGCTTGCATACAACGCGGCCTCCCGTTCGGAGACGATCGGTGGATCAAAAGCAGCACTGTCCGTCTCGGCCTTGAAAGCACCACGCGACCAAGGGGACGACCGCGAAAAGTCTCCTGACCCCTGTCGGCTTCCCTATTTCTGCGCTACACTTTCATCAAGGCAAATTAGCCAGCCGTGGGGTTCTTGGCCGGTGGTGTTGACTTGGCCCGAAACTCGTAGAGATCGTGAACCACCATCATGTTGACGAGTTCTTTGAATCCGACCTTGGGTTGCCAGCCGAGTTCTCGGCGGGCTTTACTCGCGTCACCCGAGAGCAGGTCGACCTCAGCAGGCCGGAAGTAGCGCGGATCGATTTTGATCAGGGTCTGACCGTCGGGGCCAATTCCAACCTCGTTGACTCCGGAGCCCTGCCAACGGAGCGGCAGATCGACTTCGGCGAACGCCAGTTCACAGAAT
Source organism: Planctomyces sp. (assembly GCA_031375695.1). Taxonomy (GTDB): domain Bacteria; phylum Planctomycetota; class Planctomycetia; order Planctomycetales; family Planctomycetaceae; genus SXKJ01. The sequence goes on along the minus strand of JANMIF010000151.1, from coordinate 10,201 downwards.
TCTCGCACCGAGTGTGTTTCACCGGTCGCGATGACATAATCGTCCGGGCGGTCCGCTTGCAGCATTCGCCACATGGCCTCGACGTAGTCACCGGCAAAACCCCAATCGCGTTGAGCATCAAGGTTGCCCAGGTAGAGGGTGTCCTGTCGACCGGTCGAGATGGCCGCCACGGCACGGGTGACTTTCCGGGTGACGAAGGTTTCGCCCCGGCGCGGCGATTCGTGATTAAACAGGATGCCGTTCACGGCAAACATACCATAGGACTCGCGGTAATTGCGGGTGATGTAGAACGCATACGCTTTGGCGGCCGCGTACGGGCTGCGCGGATAGAACGGCGTCGTTTCTGTCTGGGGCGTTTCGAGCGCCTTGCCGTACAACTCCGAAGAGGAGGCTTGATAAATGCGAGCTTCGATACCCAATTCCCGCATCGCCTCCAGCAAGCGAACGGTTCCCAATCCCGTGACGTCGCCCGTGTATTCTGGGATGTCATACGAAACCTTGACGTGTGACTGAGCACCAAGGTTGTAGATCTCATCCGGTTTGACGACCTTCAGAATCCGATTGATTGACGACGAGTCGCTGAGGTCGCCGAAACACAAATGGAGCCGGACATTGGGGTCATGGGGATCCTGGTAGATGTGATCGATCCGGCCCGTGTTGAACGATGACGAGCGTCGGATCATGCCCCAGACTTCGTACCCTTTGCTGAGTAATAGCTCTGCCAGATACGAGCCATCCTGCCCGGTGATGCCGGTCACCAGTGCCTTCTTGCCATTCTTCGGTGGATGCACAGACATGTTTTGAGAGTTCCAGATCAAAGAATTTCAAACGACGCCGCTCATCTGACGATCAATCAAATTCGCCCTGTCCAAGATCAGCGTACCTACTCTTCCCGGCTCCACGACTTCGCCAATTCGACGAGCACAGACACCGCGTTGGACATTTCTTCCAAGCTGGTCCATTCCAACGGCGAATGTGGGTTGTGTTCACCGGTCGAGAGATTCGGGGTCGGCAGGCCCATCGCGGTCAGCAGCGATCCGTCGGTGCCGCCGCGAATGACCGATTGAACCGGATCAAGTCCCGCGTTGCGAGTCGCCTCAACGGCGTAAGCGACTGCACGCGGCTCCGCGCTCAGTCCGTCTTTCATGTTTCGATATTGTTTGCGAATCGACACGTCGATGCCGGCTGCGGGATATTGGGCTTGCAACGTATCGGCGATGCCGCGCAGCAGGTGTGCGTACTCTTCGAGCTTTGGCGTCTCGAAGTCTCGCAAAATGATGCGTGCCTCGGCGCGAGCCACGCTGCCGTCGAACGAGTACGGATGTAGAAAGCCGTCTCGGCCGTCGGTCGTTTCCGGGCTGAGCCGATCTTGCGGCAACGCGGCAATGAAATCGGCCAGGATGCGAATTGCATTGACCATCGTCCCTTTACCGATCGACGGATGTGTGTTCATCCCTTGCACGGTCACGACCGCTAGATCGGCCGAAAAGGTTTCGAAGTCGATCATCCCCTGCCCGTCGCCGTCGAGCGTGTACGCGCAGACGGCGTCAATTCGTTCCAGATGGATGTTCTCCGTTCCGCGTCCGATTTCCTCGTCGCAAGTGAATACCAACCGAATTGGGCCGCTGGAGATTTCGCGATGCTTCATCAAGAACTCAGCCGCCTGCATGATGACCGCGATCCCCGCCTTGTCATCGGCGCCGAGCAACGTCGTGCCGTCCGTCGTGATGATCGTTCTCCCCAGCAGTTCTTTCAGCGCGGGATTCTGGTCGACTCGTATTACCTGATTTGGATCGCTCGGCAAGACGATGTCGGTCCCTTGATAGTCGCGATGCACAATCGGCCGCACGCCTGTGCCGCTGAACTCCGGCGAGGTATCGACATGCGCGACCCAGGCAATCGTCGGAGCGTGCCAGGCCACGGTCGCGGGAATCGTCGCCAGCAACACACCCTCTTCCGGCAATGTGATGTCTTTCAGCCCGAGCCCTTGGCATTCCGCTTCCAGCAGTCGCAGCAAATCCAACTGCTTCCAAGTACTTGGTGACGAGTCGCTGTGCTCGTCCGACTGCGTGTCGATCTCGGCGTAATGAATGAACCGTTCTAGCAACCGCTCACGCTCGGCTTGTGTCAGCATCTGAAGAACTCCTGGAAAAGGAAATCCGAATTTCGAAATCCGAAGGAAGATCGGAATCCTAAAGGACGAAAGTCTGAATGAACGCCGCGCGATTGGGAAGGGCATGGTTGCCTGATCGTTCACGTCGGGCTAGTTTTTGAAGATGCGTAGTCTGTTCATTAAGAGGTTGGGGTTGAGTGTGTGTTCTCGGCAGAGGGAGCCGACGGTTTGGGTGAGTCGGCAGGCGAGGTTGAGGGTTGCGAGGCGAATGTCGTTGAGAACTACAACCGCATGACTTGTGCGGCTGCGACTGGCGTCATCTCCCAGGACCGTGTCGAGCACGTAGAAGCAACGGTTCTCGATGTGCCAGCGGCCGCGCCGGCTTCGTGGGATCACGAAGGCTTGCTCGATGTCGTGCAGGAGTTGCGGCTGTTTTCCTTTGACCGTCATGAGGTAGTCGCCTCTTGTTCGACGACTTCCTCACAGATCTCGCGTTGGCAATAGGCCGTGTCACTCACGATCAGCGTCCCCTTGAGGATCAGCCGCCGAACCAGGTCGTAGGCGGCCTTCGATTCATTGGTGTCCGGCGGAATGGCGGTGCTGGAGAGCACCTTCGCCAACGAGTGCTGTCGACGAATCAGCACTTGTTCCGCACGACGCTCGCGGTGTCGAGTCCCACGCAACGTCTTGCCGTCCCCAATCTCCACGGCGAGCGGTTCGGCCGACGTGACACTCGCCGACGGATTCGCAGCGCTGGTCTTCGCGGACAAAGCCGCCACAGAGATCTCGTTGGGCAGCTCCAACTGTGCCACGAACTCCAACAGCACCGCTTCGAGCACGTCAGCATCAATCTCGGCCAGCACGTTGGCATAGCAGCCTGTTGAAAAACGTGGGGCAGGTTTTCAACCTGCCTGAAATCTTCGGCATTCGAGCAGGATGAAATCCTGCTCCACGAGTTTTTCAACAGGCTGATAGGTCTGCCACACCGGTGGCTTCCGGAGAAATCCCAGCAAATGCCACATCTCGACGTCATGCAATTCGAGCCACTGCACGACCGGACGAATCCCTCGAAACCCACACAACCTGGCGCCAACAGGGCGGACAACGGATGACGCTTTCCGTAGCGCCCACGAGGATCGGGAACTCGCTGAAGAAAATCCAGCAAGCCCCCAGCGGGCTGAACATTCACGGCAAAACCTTCTCAAGCTCCCGGACCAACAACGGCCGAACGTTCGTGTTGCGCCAACACCCAAATTCTCTTCGTATTCTGCGCTACACTTCCATCAAGACAAATTAGCCAGCCGTGAGTCAGGGGGCCGCGCTTTCTACGGCTCAAACGTCGCGCGTTGCATTCGGCGTTCAATTTGCGTGGAGTTGTTTTTCAGGACGGTCTGGTCGATCAACAGGTCCACGGTTTTGGTTTCAATGTTCGGGCGTTGCTCGGCGTGATTGGCTGAAAGGGTTCGGTCGGCCAGCGAGACGAGTTGGCCGGTGCGGCGGTCCAGAACTTCGACCTGAAGTTTTGTGATGAGTACTCGTGGCGCGTCGATCACGGCCGGCGGCGGCCGATGCACCGTTCCGGCGAACAACAACAGCGGGCTGTCGGCCGGTTGAGCAGCATTGACTCCCTGCCAAGCGATTGCCGTAGACCACAGCGGCCGGCCCGTGGCACGGTCAAAGGCGAATGCGGGGCCGTTGATTTTCCAGTGAGTGAAGTGCAGCGGATCAACGCGAGCACGAAGCTTGCCTACTTCCGCTGGCTCTTCGGTGTGAGTGAACAGCAGCCAGCGTTCGCGGTCTCGCAGCGCGACGATGTGTGACACTTTGGCGACTGGAGGAACTTTGGCATCGAGCAACACCGCACCGTCGCTCAATCGCCACAAACGCCAGCGGCCCGACGGTTCAAACACCGCCATTGTGTCGAGCAGCGACAAACACGGACGCGAGTTGGCTTCCAGTCGCTCACGCCGCACATCGCGGCCAGTGACGGTGTCGAGCAAATGCAGTTCGCACTCTTTCGTCTCAGCTGACCAAGTCAGTCGATTGCGGCCGATCGTCGTCAGCCGCACGCCCTGAACGTTTTCACGCCGTGCCAACAGCCTTCCATCAAGCACATCGAACACAAACGCTTCGCCAGAATCGGGAGCGGTCGCGACCAGCACTTGTTCATCGCCGCTCAAGTCGCAACCAGGGGGCAAGCCCTCGAAACTCCACAGTGATTCGCCGGTCGGGAGTTCGGCCGCGAACAGTCGCGAACCAATTTGATAGCCAATCACCTCGTCGTTGATGATCGCCGCTTTACCCAATCGGCGACCCGACGAATCGGTCAATTGAAACTTCGCCGGTGTGCCTCCAATCACCGAAGGAGCTTGTCCCGTCGCGGGAGTTAAATCCTGATCGACTCGCCGGTCGTACAGCACTTGTTGCCATAGCAATCGAGCAGCCATGCGATCCGTTCCCGGCGCGGCGACAGTGTCCAGCACCAGGAAACGATTCCCCAAATTCATGATCGCGTATCGGCCGCGAACCTGAGCCGTCCGGCCCGTCTGAGCGGGAAAGACTTCGTCGTCAAATGGCTGCTGAGCCTGCCATTGTATGCGATTCGCACTGTCTCGTCCGACCAACGCTCGCAACGTCGGATCGAATTCCAGCCGCCACAGTTCATGCAGCGAATCGGGCGGGGCCGACCAGCCGACTACCGTGGCCTTGCCGTTCGCCGGAACCACTTCGGCCGCTGGTGAAACCGTCAGCTTTCCAGTGGGCCACGACACGTCGAGCCGATCCCGAAACTCCGCCCGCCAACGTTCCGCCAGCTCGCGCCCGGACTGCTTTTCCAGACAGACCTCATTTGTGAACCGAGTCGCCAGGTCGTCGATCAACGGTCGCGAGAGTTCCACTTGATGCAGCGTCAGCCAATGTTGTGCGAGCCGCGCGGTCGCCACCGCCTGCTCCGAAACGTTGCCCCGTTGCCGCAGACCAAACAGCGACGCCTCAAACGAATGCCGATGTTTTCGCGGATCGAGCTTTTCGATTAACGCCACTCGCGCGGCCAACGCCGCATCACTCCAACCAAACATGGCCACGAATGCACGCAGTGCCGTCGTCCCGTCACCCTCGATCGCACGCTTCAATCGCGATTGCAATTCCGCATCGAACTGCGAGCGTTCCGCCGCCGACATCGACTCGCGCAACGCCGCCAGCCGCGCCCCGATCCAGCGGTCCTGCCGAGACGAACTCGAACCGTCATTCACTTCCAACACACCGGTCGGTTCCCAAGCATCGGCCAGCTTGAGAAACTCGCGAGCCGCCAGCATCCATTGCTTGCCGCGACTCCAGTGTTCCGCTCGCAGCCTCACAAATCGCAGTCGCTGTTCCGCATCGTCGATCAACGGTTCGAGTTCGCGAATGATCGCTTCCAACTTCGAATCGTTAAGATCGCCGTGCAACCCAGACATCAACAGGTCGACAACTTGCCGCTTCGCCGAGGCCGACGGCCGCAAAGCCACCGCCTGACGCAGATCGCTCAGTCCACGCTCGCGATCCCCTAAACTCAGCGACATTCGCCCACGTCGCTCCAACGCCGACGCATCATTCGGGTTCGCGGCGAGTCGCTCCGTCAATTCACGCTGCAAGTCGCCGAGAGCTGGAAACACCACCAGCGACTCCGCCGACTGCGATACGATCCGACCACTCGCAGCCAGCAAATTTCCGTAGGTTGGAACTCCGTCCCGACCCGTCTCTCCCGCTATTGGCTTCGTCGTCGCCAACACCTGTCCGCTCACCGCATCAATGCTGACTAGCTCGCCCCGAATATTCGGCTGATGTAACACGCCATCAATCAACACCCCGCGACCAGACGGCGGCGCAAGTGGCACCGGCCGCGACCACGTCGGCTCGCCATCTTCAAGCTGCCAAGATTGCAACTCCGTGCGACCAACCACTAACACCGCTGACTTAGTCACGCCCGCGAGAAACATCCCGTCGGTCTGACCACGCTTCCAAATCAACCGGCCATCACTAGCATCAAGACACAACAGATCGCTGTGATCCGGCGCGGCCAGCAGCAATCGGTTGCCTGACGATAGCACTTCGCTCTGCGACCAAAACGATTCCACCGGCGACGCATGAAAATCAAATCGTCGAGTCGGCACCGGCCGGGCGAATTGCTCGCGATAGTTTTGTTGCCAGGCCAGTTCGCGCCGCACCGGATCGACCGCCACGACGCTGCCAGACCCGGTCGGACAAATCACCAACTCTCCGACAACCGTCGGCGTCAATGCGGAATCATGTCGCGATCCAAACCATTGCGGATCGGCCGCAACCAGCACCTGCGTCCACATCATTCGCCCATCGAGAGCGTTCAGCACTACCAGCCGAACCTCCGGCCCATCTTCCGCGAGCACGAACAACCGCCCGCGCCACGGCAACGGCGGGCCGAGGAAAAACAACCCTGCGCTCGCCATCTCTTGATCGCCGCGCGGACCACCGATCTCCCAAGCCAATCGACCGGTTGCCAACTCCGTCGCCATCAGCGAGTTGAATTCCTGAGGTAGCAGCAACCCGCGCCAAGCCATTTGCGGCGACGCCCAAATGTTCGCTCGATCATGCAACGAAAATACGAACTCGCCGTCGCTGCTCAACGACGCCAGACCTCGATCTTCCCACAGCCGTTGATGTACGAAGCTTTCGAGCGCCGTTCGTTCACTCGGATCGGACCGCCCGCGCCGTCGCTTGCCGAGCATTTCGGCCACCACCGGATCGGCCACGGCCGAATTCCACAACGGCTCGCCGTCTGACAACCGCCACGCTCGCACTTGCGACAACGTCCGCGAAACCACAGTGCCGTTGACCACGATCGCTGATCCCGCCGGCATGATCGGCTGATCCGCTTGTCGCGCTTGCTCAATCCGCGACCGAGCTTCCACTCGCACGGCTCCCCAAGCCCCGCGAGTCAACGTCGGCGACAAACCGCCGTCTTCCATTCGCAACGAATCATCCGGCGACTCGCTCGCTGTGTCGTTTGCATCGGACCGATCAATCGCTTCAATTCCCAACAACGACCGCGACCAATCCGGCCGCTCAGTTGGCACGGCAGCGGCTGCGAACCCACTCCGCGCCGCGTCGCCAAACGACATCGGCCAGTCAACCCGATTCACACCGCGTCCAACCGAAGTCGGCAACGGCGACAGTTCTGCGGCCTGCGGCACTTCATTGAGCACTTCGCGACTCCGTACCGCGTCCCCTGCCAGCCGCAGCGCCAGCGCGAGCCGCAGCGACAAATCAGGATTGCGCGCGGACCGATTCGCCGGCGACTCCCACAACTCCGACCAACGCCGAGCGGCTCCCAAGGGATCACCCAAATCGAGTGCTCTCGCTCCCAACTGATCGGTCGCATCGAGGCCCGCTTTCGTGTGCAGCCAACGTCGCGCGACGTCTTCAACTCCCGACCAATTCTTCACCGTCAACGCCGCATCCAATTGCGCTTTCGCGCCCGCACCGAACAACGTCTCGTAAACTTGCCGACCCTCTGCCGATAACGAACCAATCAGCCGCCGTGCCGCCGACTTCAAACTTCGTGCAGGTTTCTGCACTCTTGTGGTTTCGGCATCGCCGTCATCAGATTCGCCGAGGAAGACATCTTCCGCTCCGAGTTCATCCGTTTCCTGCCGCCCATCTTCCAGAATCGACTGCAACAGCCGCAGTCCCTGCGCAAAATCGGGCTTACTCGCCGGATCAGGAGGCGACAGTAATTCCTTCGCCTGTTCCAACCGCTGCACTCTCCGCCGCTCACGAGCCGGCCCGCCGCTCGATTCCGCATCCGGCCGCCGTACCTGAGCTTGAGCTGACGCCGCCACGACGAGCAACAGCACGCAAGCAAGGCTCGTCAGTTCGGCCATTCGTTGTTTCATGGGTCGCTTCCGAAACCTTGATCTTCAAGGTCTTTTTTCCAAATGATCCAAATGAATGGAGGACTGCGTTGAGCCGCCGCACTCCAGGTTTCATTAGGTTTCATTCCGCCGCTCCTCGGCTTGAGGTTTACTCCCCCGCTTACTCGACTGCAACGGGAGGTTGGATACGATGCCGACCGGTTCGACGTCTGAGGGCAGTCGCCCTTCGGCTCGCCAATGTACACCTGCCTTAAGGAGCCTGCCGTGATTCGCCATCGTGATCTCGTTCTATTTGTGATGATTCTCGCTCTTGCCACAACGTGCCGTGCTGCCGATGTAGTCAAACTCAGCAAGGCCGACGATCGTGTTGCGGTCGCGATCAACGGCCAGGACTTTACCGCGTTTCAGTTTGCGAAAACGCTGCCGAAGCCGTTCTTTTCGCCCGTCAAAGCGGCCGACGGAACCATATTAACTCGGCCAATCGTCGGCGAGGATTACAAAGGAGATCACCCGCATCACAAAGGGATTTGGGTTTCCGTTGATGAGGTCAACGAGATCAAGTTCTGGGCGGAAAAAGGAAAGATCGAAAACCGGTCAGTTGAGTTGATTGCGGCCGAAGGGAATCCGGCGAAGCTGAAGGTCGTCAATCACTGGATCAGTCCCGATGGTGGTGATGTCATGATCGAAACGACGTCCATTTCGATCTTTGCCAATCGAATGCTCGCTTATGATATCCGCTTCAAAATGGTCGGCGGTGACGTGAACTTCAAAGACACGAAAGAAGGCCTGTTCGGCGTCCGGATCGCCGAATCGCAGCGTGAAGACAAAGGGGCCGGCATCGTCACGAATGCGGACGGCAAGAAAGGGACAAAAGAATGCTGGGGTCAACGTTCGGCCTGGGTCGATTACACCGGCCCGGTCGATAGCAAGACATTCGGCGTGACAGTCTTCGATCACCCCGGCAACTTCCGGCCGAGCCGTTATCACGTTCGCAACTACGGCCTATTTTCCGTCAGCCCGTTCGGCGAGTCGGCCTACACGAATGGCCAAGAGCCGGTCGTAAACGACGTCTTCAAGAAAGACTCGGAGTTGCGAATGCGATATGCGATCTACTTTCACTCTGGCGAAGCGGCGGCGGCGGATTTGAATGCCTTGCACGAGAAGTTCGTCAAACTGGATTGAGCGGATGCACGACTACACTCGCATGGAACTGATGATCTGCTCGGCCGCGAGGCAGCTTGAAGATGGCGCAATGGTCGTCGTCGGGACGGGAGCGCCGTGCGCGGCGGCAATGTTGGCTCAAAAAACTGTCGCGCCCAAGTTGACATTATTGTTTGAGGCAGGCGGGGTCGGGCCGCAACTTCCGCGAATGCCGATCAGCGTCGGCGACTCGCGCACGTTTTATCGCGGAGTCATGGCCACCAGCATGGGCGATATCATGCAACTCTGCCAACGCGGATTGGTCGAGTACACATTTCTCGGCGGAGCACAGATCGACCCGTTCGGGAATTTGAATTCCACGCAAATCGGCCACGATCACAACCGGCCGAAAGTCCGGCTTCCCGGCAGCGGCGGGGCAAACGATCTGGCCTCGTTCTGTTGGCGAGTCATGGTCATCACGCCGCACGACCGGCGGCGATTCGTGGAACAATGTGACTTCGTGACATCGCCCGGATATCTGACGGGGCCGGGTGCTCGCGAGGCAGCCGGTCTGCCGCCGGGGAACGGGCCATACAAAGTCATCACCGATTTGGCTGTGCTCGGCTTTGACGAAACAACGAAGCGAATGCGCGTCGAGTCGCTTCATCCCGGCGTGACGTTGGAAGAAGTTCGCGATCACACCGGCTTCGAGTTGTTGGTCCGCGATCCACTGGAAACAACCCCGGAACCGCCGACCGAATGGCTGCGAATCCTGCGAGAAGAAGTCGATCCGCTGCGGTACATCATCGGCCGGGACTGAGGCTTGTGACGCACGCGGCTCGCGCGCATCGCTTGGTTGACGATGAAGGCCGATGTGGATGCTACCAAACGGCGAACGTTGGCGCGATAACTGCGGGGATTGTAGTGCCCTTTTCGAAAACGGAGCGTCCTTGAATCTGGCGTGTTGTAGAGTCACTCCAGAAAGGACGCATGATGAAGAAACCACGACGTCAGTTTTCCGCGGCGGACAAAGTCGCGGTCTCCGATCTGTGCGACAAGC
>JANMIF010000133.1:0-11417 GCA_031375695.1 Planctomyces sp. | reverse complement strand
GCCCGGCTCGCCGATGACTTCGGGTTCGTGGTCGTTCTTATCCTCGTGCGCCGGCTCCGACGAGAGTCCCTCGCGATGACCGAGCAGTTCGATCGCCGCTCGGTAGCGTGAGGCGATGCTGTGTTGCGGCAGCAGTCCTCCCAACAGGATGAAGGCCGAGAGTGTCAGCACCGCGAATCGCTCGTGCGGGCCGATGCGGAGCGACACCGTCGAGACATGCCGCGTGCCGGTAAAGAGTTTGAAGTACGCCTGCACGACTGCGATCCCGTTGAGCGCCGCCGCGATGACGACCGCCACGCCGACGTAGGGATACGTTTCGACGGCTCCGTCCACGAGCAGTTCCGCTCCGACGAAGCCGACCGTTCCGGGAAAGCCGACGCTGGCCAAGCCTGTCAGCAGAAAGCAGACCGCCAACGTGGGAGCGTGGTCGTACAAGCCTTGATGTTCCGTGAGCATCAGCCGACCGCGACGCGCCTCCAACGCTCGCAGCGTCAGGCCGAAGCCTCCCAGCGACAGCACGACTGAGAACCAGACACACAACGCTCCGGTCAGCCCGATCGGAGTAACGACCTCCAATCCCACAAACACCAACGCCGAATGGCTCAGGAACAGATAGCAAAAGAATCGCCGAGCATCCCGCTGTACGAGAGACATCCCGGCGGCATAAACCGCCGTCACCAGTGAGATCAGCCCCATGCTCCGCAGCACCCAATCGGGCGCGATTGGAAGAACGAGTCGCACGGCGGCATAGGCCCCCGTCAACGGAGCGGCGAACAGCACCGCCGTTCCCAACGTGGCTCGCTCAAACAGGTCGGTCAACCAAACGTGAAACGGAACGATCCCACCTCGAATTAAGATCGCTCCGAGAAGCGGTATGACCGCCCACAGGCTGTGAACTCGGCCATCACCTTCGATCTCGACCTCGGTCCAGCCCGCGATCATCAGGGCGACGTAGGCGAACATGTACAACGAATAGACTCGCGTCGGCTGACCGCGCGATCGCAGTTCGAGCCACGGCGGGACGGTCCCCAACGCCAGCAGCGCGATCAACACCCACGGCAGTTTGCAACTGAAGATCGCCAGCAGGATCGCTTCCGAAATCAGCGTCGTCGTGAACGAAAAACGCCGCACTTTGGTCCCCAGCGTCGTCAGCGTCGTCAGAAAATAGAGCATCGACACAAGCGGCAGCAGCGGCGCGCTGAGATGGTCGATCACCAACACTTCGCGACCGACCAATCTCGACAGCAGATGCCAGGCATCGTCCGCTTGGATTTCCTGAGTCTGCCCAAAGTCGAGCCATTCAAAGTCGAGCCACGCGCCGATCGTCGAGGCCAGGACCAGCCCGGAGAAAATGAGACACCAACTTCGGCCTTGATGCGGATCGCGCGCCCGGCTGACCGTCAGCGCACCGATCAACGCCATCAGAATTGCGCCTTCCAACCACGGCAAATGGAGGTCAGTCATAACAACTCCTCAAGCGTGCTTGGTGTCGCGTCGTCGGTCTCCATGGCAGACTTCTTTTGTCCCGACAGGAAATTGGTCCAACGCTGCTCAAGTGTGTCGCAAGCTCGAAAGACTCCCAAGACCGGAGCCACAATGTAGTCGACCAGGCAAGCATCCAAATACCCGCGCTGCAAGGCGAGTCGATACATCCAGAGATGAACCGTGTCCGAGAACCGCCGTTCGAGCAAACCCGATCGAGTCGGCAGTCGATCGCCGATCGCGTTCTCCATGACGCGATAATCGTGCAGCAACGTCGGAGCACGCAGGAACTGCAATGTTCGCAGACAGGCGTGTCCCAGAATGTGAATCAAAGCCAGGTAGCGCAGCCCGCAGCCAATCTCGGCGAAGATGATCCCCACCTGAGTCAGCGATGCGAACGACAGCGCGCACTTGATATCGGTCTGCACGCGAGCGGCAAACGCTCCGAAAATCGCCGTCGCTAACCCCACTGCCACGATGACGACACTCAATGTCGGAGAAAGATCCAGCAGCGGGCTGACACGCAAAAGCAGAAACGCTCCGAGATGCACGGACAGCGCTCCATAGAAGACGGCGCTCGACGGAGTCGGGCCTTCCATCGCTCGCGGCAGCCAGCCCGAAAACGGGACCATCGCCGACTTACCCATCGCCGCCAGCAGCAGCAACAGGCCCACCGTCAAACATTGCGGTTCGGTCAGCAACGTCGTCCCTTCCGGCCAATATCCGACGCGAACAAGGTTGTCGAAATCACCCTCACCCGTCAGGTGGTGCATCGCGACTGAGGCCAACAGCAACGCGGCATCTGACAGTCGGTACACGCTCCACACCCGCAAACCATTCTGTACCGGAGACAATCGTTCGTGATAAAACGCCACCAGCAAAGCAGACGACAGGCCGACCAACTCCCAGCCGGTGAACAGCGTCTCGATCGTGCCTGCCAGCGAGGTCATGATCATGCCCAGCACGAACAGCGAGTAAAATACGAAGAACCGGTTGAAGCCTCGCTCGCGGTGCATGTACCGGTTGCAGAAGGCTCCGATCGTGCCGCAGAGCAGGAACGTCAGGATCACAAACGGGACAGACAAGCGATCGAACTCGAACTTGAAGACGAAGTGATAGTGCGGGATCGAGACCCAGCGTCCCAGCGGGATCGGCACATGCCGCGTTCCGAGCACGAGCATCAGCACGAGGATCATGATCGCCGCCAGCAACCCGGTACTGATGGCGGTCTGCACCATGCGCACGGTGGCTCGTTCGCTCAGCGGACGGCTGAGCAACAGCGACGACAATGCCAGCACGCTGAATAACGCCGCCGGTGCGCCGACTACGGTCAGGCCGAGCACTCGAAATGTCAGTTCTTGGTCAAACATGGATTCTCACAAACGTCATTGCCACCAAACGTAGTCAAGGTCACCAGACCTTGGGGTTCGCGTGACAAATTCCCAATCTCTGGCGAGATTGGCTACGAAACAATCTCCGCGAACTCCAGGTGATCTCGTTGGCCACGATACCAGTCGAGCGAGGACTCGGCCTTCGGCAGTTCCGTGAGGCCCTGTTCGTAGGGATGAAACTCTCCATCGCGGTACACCAAAATGTCGTGCGAGTGCGGGTCCAGCAGAGCCAACTGGCTCCAACCATTTCGCAGAATCTTTCTGACGAGCGGATCGCGATCCATGATTTGCCGAATTCCGTCGGGAGTCGTCTCGATGACAAACAGCAGCCTCAGCGGTTCGTGAATCTCGACCCCCTGCCACGGCAAGCCGGGTCGCAGATCGCTGGCGGCTCCGTCCATCACTCCCAGCAGCGAAGTCACGTTGTGCGGTAGCTTCGTCCCGCAACCCCAGCCCGGCGAGTCGATGTACGAGAAGAAGTATTGCAGATTGATTCCTTCGCAAACCGGCACAACCGGCGCGAGAATGCGACCGAGGATCGACAGCCGCTCATCGTCCTGTGCCGGATCATAGGACTGCATGAAGCAGCGACGATCGAGATACAGCCCACGCAGCCGATGACGTCGACCGACGAAACAGACCGCGTTGGTCGCGTTTCCAAATTCGGGTCGTGTCTGGGCGAGGTCTTCCGAACGACCTTCAACGTGCTTGTGAGCGTCGGAGATTGAGAGGTTGAGTGGAGCCGATTGAAAGCGGCGACAACGCTCGTGTGCGTTGCGCTGGCAAACGCTGTCGAGCGAGTCACGCGCCGCTTCAAAGTCGGCCAAGTGCGACTTCGGCAGCAAATCCAAATCGTAAAACATCAGCGTGTCACTACAGGTGTTGTGCAGCCCGCCCAGGAACAACGTCTCGGTAGGGATGTTCAGACCACGTTGATACAAAATCGAACGCACGCGTGGATCGTTCAGGATCGCGGCCAGCGCCCGCGCGTTCGGTCCACCCGCTCCGCCGGAACAAGCTCCACAGTCATAAGACGACTTGTGCGGGTTGTTCAGGCAGAATGAGCCGTGTCCGAAAAACAAAAACAGCCGAGAAAAGTTCGAGGTCAGCCCGATGTCTCTCAGGACTCGCTCGCCGATGTTCGCCATCTCTTCGAGGTTGAAGCCGATGTGATTTCCTACGGGGCCAGGCTCAATTTCCGTTCGCTCCAGTCGCAGTCGCGTGATGCGCGGAGCTTCCACGAATCGACCGACCGTTTGGCGAATTCGAGCGGTCATTCGCGGAAACAACACGCGGGCCACCAACGGCACCGAGGCCAACACTCCCAAACCGGCCGTCAACACGGCACCGCGCGCGATGCTGCGGCTACCAACGTGGACCGAGTGCGTTGCCGTGCCGATCGCGCGTCGCGTCTTGGCACGCCTTCGGTCTTCCTCTTCCAGCGAGTAAACGACTTCCTCAGTGATCCAGTGCTTCGGCCGAACGACGATTGGACACAACGTTGAAAAGTGTGCATCGGCCACGCCACGATAATAGATCGGCACGTTGAAAAAGCCCGCCGTACTGAACGTCTCCACATCCGGAGCCACTTCTTCGAGATGACGCCGGAACGATTCTTCTCGCGTGTCGATGCAGAAGGCCGCTTGAAATCGAGGCGATTCGACTCGCTTCGATTCGCGCCGCGTGTGGATTGAGATCGCATCGAGAGCCTGTCGGCGGAAATGGCGTTCAAACGCCTGATGAAACAGCCGCCGACGCTCCACCTCGGTGAAATTCTCGATCTCTGCGACGAGCGCCGACCAGTCCTGTTCGGTCAATCGGTGCAGCGCCGGCGGGCTCCAACCAAGAATTTGAGCGAGTTGGAAAACCAGCAACGCTCGCCCCTCGACGGAAGACTCATGACCATTTCCGTTTCGCAGCGCGGCCGTCTTTCGCAGTTCCGCGAGCGGGCCGTGATAATCCAGCGATTCGGCCGCCAGATGCGTCAGAGCGATCCGCTCCAACACGAGCCGAACCGCGAGAAACTCGACCAGACTTCCGGGCGGAGCTGACAGGACCACACGATCTGGGCGAACCTCCATCTGCCAGATCATTCCAGCCCAACCACGCAGCGCCAGCAAACTGGCCGTGATGAAATCGTCCCGCTCATCGTCACCGACACCGAGCAAATCCAGTGACTCGCGAATCGAATCGAGTGGCCCGATTCCCGCCGATTCCAACCGCGCGAGTTCGAACGATAAGCCAAGCATCCAGCGATCAGGCGGCCCTGCCGGCAATCGATACAACTCGCAGAACGCGCGATAGAAACCTCGCTCGCGAACGGGCAACTTCCAACCGGCGAACCCTTGATCCGTGTATGCGGCGCAGAATCGGATCAAGACTTCGTGAACCAATTCGTCACTGTCGCGATTTGTCGCCTTAAGCAATGCGTCACGGTGGCGCAACCAACTCCTTGACGGGGACGCGGCCACATCCAACTGGAGTTTGTGTGTCCCGTCTCGGCAGACTCGCCACAGCAACCGCAGTGAAAAGGCTTCCCATGTCTCCTCGCTCCAGTTTTCGATCGTGGATTCGCCAAACCGACGGATTAAGTCGTCGTGGAGGTGTTGATCGTGAGTCCCATGCGGTCCGGTCCTTCGATGTGAATCGTCGCCGCCATCGCGCAGATCACGCATGACCCAACGCTTGGTCTCTTCGATGACCTTAGTTCGAGCGGCTGGCGGAGCATCTTCGCGAAATCTGGTCAACGCGTCGGTCTCAGCCACGAACCACCGCAACTCCTCGACCGGCCCGGTCTGAAACGAGAACTGCAGCATCGCCATCCGAACGTCGCAGCGAGTCGTGAGTGAATCGAGCTTGACGTCAGCTTGCTCCGCCAAATCGCGCCGCAGGACGATCAATAAGTCTTCCAATCGAATTCGACCGCGTGCCATTTTCTCGCGATAGCGCTCCTCGGACAAATACGGCTGCACGCCGAACAGCTTGGCCCCTTTGAGAAGCCCTTTCTCAAACGGCAAATCTTCTAGCGCTTGCAGCGTGTTGAGAAACACAAACGCCGTGATCGGTCCCTGCGACGGCAGGAGCTGAGCGGCGAGTTCGATTGCCTTTTGCAACCGAATCCGAACATCGTCGGAAGCTGTGGTGCGCGCAAGGTCGTCCACGGAAAACACCCGTTGAGCCAAATCGAGAACAACACCCCGTCGCAATGAGCGAGCGACGGTTACATAGAACGCGGCAAGTCGTCTCAGGCAAGGGGAGGAGGCCCGCGCCCTAAATGCGACTTGCGATGTCGAGCTTTGTCAAACTCGCATTCCTCGGTAAGGTGAGCGGCATTAGTGACCTCAAAGGCCAACCCGCTCGACTCCGTTCGAGCGAGCAGAACGAACTCACCCGATTCCTCGGTCTCAGATTCTTCCACCGATTCGACTAGCACGAACGGCGAACACACATCCGGTTCTGCTCGAGTTGACACGACCGTGATGAGGTTGAGCAAATACGAAAACGCTACCAGCAGCAACAACAGCGAGGCCAGAGATTGTCGTTTCCAGGCGGGCATGGGTGAGGGATATAGCAACGAATGCACTCGAAAGGCAATGCCGTCTCGCACGAAAGACGTTTCGCATGAAATCGAGCCCCATTCGGCTACCAACGATTCTCGATCGCCATTCTGTCTCGATGCGACGTCATCAACGGCGCGATGTGCCAACCGGCATCGACACCATTGCCCGTTGGCCTCACCATGGTTCGGGAATCACTTGCGTGTTTTCGACGAATCTCCAAGATACCAAGCTACTCGGTTCTCCCAAATTTTATGTGTGAACTTTGTGCGTTAGTGTTGGACGAACTGGTAACTCATGAAGCTGACCTCGCGACCGCTGGCGACCTTGTTGATGTGGCTGAGCTGCCTGACGGCGGCAGGGCACCCCTTCGCCCCGACGGTTGTGTCATTGTTGTCGGAAGAGGACGTTTATGAGAATCGGGAAAGTTCCGAGTCGAGTGAAGAGTCGGTACTGGATGAGATCGCACTGACTCAGGCCGAAGCCTCGCGTTGGAATCGGCGTCATCAAGGTTGGCTGCGAAAGACCGTTGCTGGCTTGCAACCAAGCCGAATTGTGCGACAGAACGTTGCCCGAAAGCCACCGCTTGAGCGAGTGCTGCCGTTGCGCTGTTGATGCCGACGGCTGTCCGGGAACGGCGATGGAAGTGCTCCGGCTTGACGGAGTCGTCCATTCATTGCGGTGTTCGAGTTGCACATGCTCTTTGAACAGCGTCGTGAAGACCGGCATCGCACTTCACCGGTTCGCTTCGCAACGTCATGTTCCATGACATAGTCCAGAGCGTGAACGAGTGCGGGCGCGCCAAGGAACCTGGAGTCGCTCGAAATCTACGCCATTCGGAGCGTTTCCCTCGCTCACGCTTCGGGTCACTTAATTCATGCCGGTCGGGTTAGGAGCCATTCATGCCCCAAACAAAGTTGTTCTCGAAGTACACACTGCCACGCGATTTGATATCGGGTGCGGTGGTGTTTCTGGTCGCGTTGCCGTTGTGCCTGGGAGTCGCGTTGGCGTCGAATGCACCGCTTATTTCGGGAGTATTGGCCGGGATCATCGGCGGGATCGTAGTCGGCGTGTTGAGCCAATCGCACACGAGTGTCAGTGGTCCGGCGGCAGGATTGACGGCCGTCGTTGCGGCGCAGATTGCGCAGTTGGGATCATTCGAGGCGTTTCTGTTGGCAGTTGTAATCGGGGGTTTGATCCAAATTGGTCTGGGTCTGGCTCGTGCCGGATTCTTGTCGGCGTTCTTTCCCAGCAGCGTGATTAAAGGTTTGCTGGCGGCGATTGGCGTGATTCTGATTTTGAAACAAATCCCGCACGTTCTGGGACACGACACCGATCCCGAAGGGGACATGTCATTCTCACAGCCGGACCACGAGAACACGCTGTCGGAAATCCTGGCGATGATCGGCGATCTGCATCAAGGAGCGGCGTTGATCGGGTTGCTGTCGATTGCACTGCTGGTGATCTGGGACAAAATCCCGATGCTGAAAAAGTCGATCGTGCCGGCTCCGCTGATTGTCGTATTGATGGGGATCGGGCTGTCGCGGCTGTTTGCAACCTGGGGAGATGTCTGGTTGATTGAAGCCAGCCACTTGGTTCAGGTCCCGCCGTCGGATTCACTGCGAGCCTTCACGGGATTTTTAAGGTGGCCCGATTTTTCGCAGTTCCGAAACCCCGCTGTGTACACGTCCGGCGTCACCATCGCGATTGTGGCGTCGCTGGAAACGCTGCTGAATTTGGAAGCGGTCGACAAATTGGATCGTCGGCAGCGGTCATCGCCTCCCAGTCGAGAACTGGTGGCTCAAGGGATTGGCAACGTGCTGTCGGGGCTGATCGGCGGATTGCCGGTGACGTCGGTGATCGTGCGGAGTTCGGTGAACATCAATGCTGGCGGGCAGACAAAACTGGCGACGATTGTGCATGGTTTCTTGTTGCTCGTGTCGGTGATGTTTCTGCCGGTGTATCTCAACATGATCCCGCTTTCCTGCCTGGCCGCGATCCTGCTGATCACGGGCTTGAAGCTGGCTAGCCCGGCGCTCGTTCGGCAAATGTGGAGCGAAGGCCGCTATCAGTTCGCGCCGTTTATTCTGACGGTGATCTCGATCGTACTGACCGACCTGTTGATCGGCATTCTGATTGGCCTCGGTGTCAGTCTGACATTCATCTTGAGCAGCAATCTGAAGCGGCCGTTGCGGCAATTCGTCGAAAAGCATCTGGGGGGCGAGGTGCTGCATATCGAACTGGCCAATCAAGTCAGCTTTCTGAACCGCGCGGCGCTCGACAAAGTCTTCAACGAAATTCCACGAGGCGGCCATATTTTGCTGGATGCTTGCAGCACCGCGTACATCGACCCAGACATCCTGAGCATGATCCGCGAGTTCAAGGACAAGACCGCTCCAGTGCGCGGCGTGCAAGTCAGCCTGCGCGGCTTTCGACAGCGATACCATTTGAACGACGAAATCCAGTACGTCGATTACTCAACGAGAGAGTTGCAGCAAAAACTGACCGCCACCCAGGTGTTGCAACTGCTGAAGGAAGGAAACGAACGCTTCCGAACCGGACACCGCTTGACACGCGATTTCGGGCGACAAATGCAAGCCACTGCGCAAGGCCAGCATCCGTTGGCGGTAGTGCTCAGTTGCATTGATTCACGCACGCCGTCGGAACTGATCTTCGATCTCGGTTTGGGGGACATCTTTAGCGTCCGCATCGCAGGAAACGTGATCAGTCCCAAAGTGCTTGGCAGCATGGAGTATGGCTGTGCCGTCGTGGGAGCCAAGTTGATCATCGTCGTGGGACACACGCATTGCGGAGCCGTGACCGCTGCCGTGAATTTGGCTGGCTCGCCAACATCGGTCGAACAAAACACTGGTTGCCAGAATCTGGAATCCATCGTCAACGAAATCCAACAAGCGATCGCGCCGCACGAACTTGACCGGCATCGCGATCATCCGGCCGAACCTCACGCCGATTTCGTCAACGAAGTGGCGCATCGAAACGTGCTCCGAATGGTTCATCGAATACCGCAAGAGAGTCATACAATCAGCCGATTGGTCGGCGAGGGTCGGATCGCTGTGGTCGGAGCGATGTACAACGTCGTTACCGGACAGATCGACTTCTTCCCCGACGAGACCGCCCCGTCGCAACCCGCTGCCGCCGCGAGCTGAGTGCTCTCGATTCGAGATCAATGGGAAACAGAATTCTCGCAATCGATGTCGCTCGTTGCGTAAATCACTACGAATCTCCGCACCGACTCGCGGTGATCGTTCACTGAAAACGGCGGCGTGATGGCATTGAGTAGGCCGACGTGCGAGTCGGGAAAGGGTGTCAGCATGTGGAAAGGCCTGTTGGCAGGAGATCGGTTCAAGTCCGCTTGATGGAGTCTGCGGCGACTACCAGCGTTTCTCGATTGCCAATCCGTCACCATGTTCAGGCGTCAGTGGCACGATGCGCCAACCGGTGTTGACCCCGTCGTTCGTTTGATCCACTGCTTCCGAGGCCAACACCGCCAACCACCAACCGAGAAACGCCTGTGACGCAAAGTGCGCATCATCGTTGATCCGCGACAACGCCGGGAGCGCCGATGTGATGTAAAAGCTACCTTTGACCCAGGGATTGTCCGACATCTTGGCGATGCTCAAAAAGGGAATCGCTCCCATGAAGCTATGTCCGCTCACACCATGATCGTGAGCCCAAGGAGCCCATTGCGACGCATGTGGCCCATCTCCATACGGCGCATTTCCCGGCCGACCACCTCCCGTGAGTCTTTGAGTCAGTATCATCAACGGCGAGCCGACGGCGAACGTTCGCAATGAGCGATCTCCCCATTCGCCGATCCCGTCCGCAGCCGGTGAGCCATCGAACACCGCGCCGATGACCGCCGCCCCGGCGAAAATCGGAAGTGTGACTTTACCGTTCCCAAAAAACTTATTGAACTTCAACCAATGGCTCCATTCATCCGTGCTTGCGTTGCGAACGTTTTCTTGAAAGAAGCTACGTAACCGTTCATCGGCACTCGTATTGGCGACAAAGGCCGCTCCCGCAAATCCTCCACCCATTAGCGCCAGCGACTGCGGGCCATAAAAATTCGAATAATCGGACTTCACACGACCCCACATCGACAACTCCAGAGCCGGATCGGGGTCGTCGTGGAATGTCGGTTGCCGATCGACAGATAAATCCGGAACTGGCGGCGTGACCTCTGAATCATCGAATGGCTCGATGTACGGCAACAACTCGACCAGTGGTGCCTCTCGCGAACTGCTGGACCGGATCGGGGTGGCTTCTGGCGTGGTTGGTTTGACGCGTCGGTTGGTGCGCAACTCACTCGTGAGTGCGACCTCGTGATTCGGCCTGACCGCGTTGGCGTGATTGTTTGTGGAGCGACTTTCCCGGCTGTTGAATTTCGTCAACGATCGCGATGAGGACGCGCATCCAGAAAGCAATAAGCTCCCAAGAAACCAGATGACGCAGCGGGTGTGCAGCGATCGCATGAATCACTTTCATGGCCGAGCCGTACGTGCAGTCATTGGTCGTCATCCGTGAATTCGATTTACCGCAATCGTTGCGGGTAGAGTTGGCACCGCCAAAAACAATCGACGACGCCCCGTTCGAAATGAGGTATAGCCAATCATTGCAAATCCCAAAACAGGAAATTGCATGAAAAACGCTTCATCACGGCCCAAATCAATCCATATGCCGACGTCCAAAGAACCAAAGAGACTGTGTTTTTTTTCGCGGAGGGACAGCTTGTTTCAATCTATGTGCGAAAAAAAGAAAACCCCCGCCGGAAGGTTCCGACGAGGGTTTGGAGAGAGTTCGGAGAGAGAGAGAGTTCGGAGAGAGAGGGGGGGGCATTTGACTTCCGCAGCGATTTCCAGAACTCAGGGAACCCGCATTCTGGCAAATGCAGCGATGAGAAACTTAGAAAGCTTGGGGCTGAGAGGGTCGCGAGCGGCTGGGACCGCTCGCTCTTGAGTGCTGGTCG
>JANMIF010000109.1:0-1740 GCA_031375695.1 Planctomyces sp. | reverse complement strand
TGTCGCTCTGCCACAGCGAACCAAAACTATCGACGGCGATCTCCCAGTTGTTGCGGAAGTTCCAGCCCAGCGTTTCAAACTCGGAGCCGTCCATGTTGCAGCGGAAAACCATCCCCTCCTGATAGTGCGACTTGCTGTCGTGTACCTCGTTGCCGGCCAGGTCGATGATCGGCTTGCCGCTCTTGTCCTTGATCTGCTTCCCGCTGTTGCCGAAGTTGAAATACAGCTTGCCGTCCGGCCCGAAGTGAAACGCATGAATGCCGTGATCGTGCTGCGTGCCGCCGATGCCGGTGAAGAACATCTCTTTGCGATCCGACTTCAAATCGCCGTCGTCGTCGTACAGGAAGAAGACGTTGTCGTTGGCCGAGACGATGATCTTCGTCCCCTTGCCGCTCGGCGTCGGCAGCACGCAAATGCCGTGAGCCGAATCCACATCCTTGCCCTGATGGAAGACGGTCTGCTTGTCGCTGACGCCATCGCCATCGGTGTCTTCGAGAATCAAAATACGATCCCCTTCCTTCCGCTCGCCGAGTCGATGCCGATAGTTCACAACCTCGCAAACCCAGACCCGGCCGAGATGGTCGATGTCGATGCTGGTCGGATTGAGCATCGCCGGGTTGCTCGCTTCCGACGCGAACAACGTCGCTTCGAGTCCCTCGGCGACGTCGAGCCCTTTGACGGCGTCCTTCGGATCGCGACTGCCGATGCCGGCCTGAGGACTTCCGCCGTTCGACGCGACCAAAAACTTCGGATCGGGCTTGTCGGTGAAGACCAAGAACCGCACGGTCGAACCGCAGCCTTGAGTCGTCCCGTGGCTATCGAGTCCCGCTCGCCCTTTGAACTTCGTGAAGCCGTGTCCGTCCGGAAGAGCAAACTCGATCACCGAATTCGCGTGCGTGCCGATGCCATATTCGACCTTCTTGCCGTCGATGGAGATCGCGTCGCCACCACAGTTCGCGTTGATCTTCACTTCGCCGAAGCCAGCGCTCGCGGCCTTCCACTTCAACTCGGTGAGCTTCGATTCTTTCCCGTCCTTGCCGACAAGTCGCGGCTCGGCCCAATCGGCCCAATCGCAGCCAAAGCCGTCACCACCGTCGTTCGCGACGAGGAACAGCGACTTCGCTCCAGAGACGTCGACGTCGATCTCGACCGCGTGCCCCTTGGTCTGAGCCGAGACGACTTTGCTGTCAAACTTCGGCTCAGCGGCTGAACCGGTCGCTGCGCTGACTGACACTGCGACCGCCAACAGACTCACACCGACCATCCAACCGTTCACACGCTTCATCGCCAGAGTCTCCGAATCAGTGGCCGAGGAAGTTTTTTTCGGCCAAAACCAAGGTGTTCCAAATCATTATGCGAGCCGCAAACTCAACCGCATCTCGCATGGGGATGAGAATGGTAGGCGCGGTCTACCAACATCGCCACATCGGCGGACGGGCTATTGCACTACTCCTGAAACCAGCGAACTTTTTCCAGAAAGCTTTGTTGAACGAGTCCCCAAAAAGAAATACCTCGGTGATTTGTGGTGTTTGAGGATGGTCGACAATTCATCGCACACCAGCCACGGAGGGATTTCGAGTGCACAGCAATGCCGGAAGGATCGCGAAGAAATAGGCTCGTCGCAAGCGACGGATTGAGAACCGGCTGCAAGCCGCTCGGGACGGGCGAATTGTGCGGAGGATGTCGGGAGCCGCAGCGGTGCTCAGTTCGGCGGGGCTGAAGTACGAACTGGCGGAGAAG
>JANMIF010000108.1:0-12814 GCA_031375695.1 Planctomyces sp. | reverse complement strand
CTTCTCCGCCAGTTCGTACTTCAGCCCCGCCGAACTGAGCACCGCTGCGGCTCCCGACATCCTCCGCACAATTCGCCCGTCCCGAGCGGCTTGCAGCCGGTTCTCAATCCGTCGCTTGCGACGAGCCTATTTCTTCGCGATTCTTCCCGACTTTGCTGTGCACTCGAAATCCCTCCGTGACTGGTGTGCGATGAATTGTCGATCATCCTCAAACACCACAAATCACCCAGAGATTTCTTTTCTGTGACTCGTTCAACGAAGCTTCCTGTAATAAGGTCGCTGGTTTCAGGTCTTATTGAACAACCTGCGATCAATCAATCCTCCCTAACGAAGGCACTTGATTCACTATGACGAAAACTCTGCTGACTTACTGGTTGGGACTGCTCCTTTTTCTGACGTCGTCGCTCACCGCTGCGCCGCCAGTTCCGGATTCAGTGAGTTGGGAGACTGGCATCGAATACTCGAACCCCGATGACGAGCACTTGCAGCTTAACCTCGCTCGACCGAAGAACGGGGACGGGCCGTTTCCGACGGTGTTGTGCATTCACGGCGGCGGCTTTCGCGCGGGCAAGCGGGATTCGTATGACGCCTTGTGTTTGAAGTTGGCCGAGCGCGGTTATGTCGCCGCGACGATCACCTATCGGCTGGCTCCGAAGCACAAGTTTCCGGCAGCAGTTCACGACACGAAGGCGGCTGTCCGATGGCTGCGAGCGAACGCGTCGAAGTACCGGATCCACCCTGACAAGATCGGTGTGACTGGCGGTTCAGCGGGCGGGCATCTGGCTCAGTTTTTGGGAGTGACTGCTGGTGTTCCGCAATTCGAGGGGACAGGCGGCAACGCCGATCAATTGAGCCGCGTGGCCTGTGTCGTGAACGTTTATGGGCCGAGCGACTTCACGAAATCCTATGGCAAGAGCGTCGATGCTCACGAAGTGTTGCCTCTGTGGTTCGGCGGTGACTTGAGCACTCACAAGGCGCTGCACATTCAAGGCAGCCCGCTGTATTGGGTCACGCCGAACGCTGCCCCAACGCTCTGTATTCACGGGACCGAAGACAAATATGTCGCTCACGAGCAGGCCGTGTGGCTAATCGACAAGCTCAAAGCCGCGACCGTCGATGCGGAGTTGTTGACACTCGAAGGAGCCGGCCACGGCTTCAAAGGCCCCGACGCCGAAAAGGCAGAAGCCGCGCTGTTTGACTACTTCGGCAAGAGGCTCAAGCCGTAGCTCAGTCGCTCCGCGACTGAGATTCCCGATATGGAACCAACCACGGTTTCAGCGACATCGGGAGTTGAAAGGCGTTCGGAATGTGAGTCGCGGGAGCGACTCACCTACGTCTCGGCTCACTCACTGGGCTTCTTCGGCAGCGATGCGATCCATTCGCGGAAGAGTTCGACCGCTTGTTGATCGACGAGTGATGTCGCGAGTTGGGGCATTTGGCCGGGGCCGCGTTTGCTGATTCTGGTAAGCAAGGTTGAGCGTTCTGGGTGGCCGGGAGCGACAATGCGAGCGTCCGGTAAGTCGAATTTATGGTGCAGCGGTTTTTCGTCGATGAACTTAGATTTGGCCGTTGAGGTGAAAAACTCAAGCTGCATTTGAGCATTGCCGCCACCCGCTTCGATGTGGCAGATCGCGCAGTTGGCATGCAAGTAGCTGCGAGCGCGCGCAGTGAGATCAGCGGTTTTGTCGTAGGGATCGGCTAACTTCGGGAACGATTCAGGGGACATTGCGAGCAATTCGGTTTTTGCCGCACCACGTTGATCGCGCGAGGCGGTTCGCTTCTTGACCGCTTCATCGAGTTCCTTGTCGGCCAAGCCGGTCTTCTCCAACTCACGCTTGATGGCAGCGGTATGTTCGGCGTGCCAGCCGGCGAGTTTGACGAGGCCGAGATGTTCAAAGACTCGGAATTGGTTATCGACCGAGCCGCCGTAATCGTGATCGCGGTTCATTTGCAGAGTGCTCAAGCCGAGCACGAAATTCGCGGCTCGGCTGTGACAGACCATGCACTCGGTGCGGCTGGGATATCGCCACGTCTGCTTGCGAACACCGTCGGTCGCCGCCGGATCGCGGATCGTGAAGTCGCGGTCCTTACCGGTGATCTCGACCAACGTGCCGTCGGTTTGGTTGTCGTTCCATTCGTAGCTGTAGCCAAACCATTCGCCTTGCCGCTTGTGCAAAAAACGAGTTTCGATCCAGCGTCGCGATTCCGGCTTGCCCGCTTCCAGATCGAGTGCGAACGATTTCACAAGCACTGTCTCATCCGGCACGTTCCAGCCGCGGTTCGTGGTCATGTCGATCGGCGGGTCTTTGCGATCCGGGTCATGTGGAATTGCCAGCCACCGCGCCTTGTGAGCGCCATCCGACCACAGCGGCGCGTTCACCGAAAACGGAATTACACCCGGCTGCATCACGTGATCTTTGACCGACGCGAACAGTCCTGAATCGCCGAGCTTGCGCGGGAACTTGATTTGTGATTTGTGATCAGCGATTTCAGATTTCGGATCGGCATCAGGATTCGCCTCCAGGTGATACATGTTCCCTTTGTCGCCCGCTTGATGGTCGAGGATCAGCAGTTCGCCGTGCGAATCGAGGCAGAAGTGGGTGATGTGGAACGGCGTGTCCACGAGTTCACGGTGATATGTCACCTGTTTGCCATCGTGTTTCACGGCCCATACTTTGCCGGTGGAATGATCGCCGTAAATGTACGCGCCGCGCAGTTCAGGAAGCTTCTCGCCGTGGTAGACGACTCCGCCGGTGAGCGATCGGGACTCGCTGTGCGAATGCTCGGTTGTCGGCTTCACGAACGGCGTTGGTCCGCGCTTGCGATCGGCGTAAAAAACGTGCGAGCCTTCCATCACGGACCAGCCGTAGTTGGCTCCTCGTTCGACTCGATACGTCTGTTCCCACAAATCCTGGCCGTTGTTGCCGACCCAAATATCGCCGGTCTTCGGATCGCAGGTGACTCGCCACGGGTTGCGAAAGCCGTAAGCCCACGTCTCAGGTCGAGCACCCTTCAGGCCGACAAACGGATTGTCCTTCGGGACCGAATACGTCTTGCCGGGATCGGGATGATCGATGTCGATCCGCAGCAATTTCGACAGCAGATGATCCATCCCTTGGCCGGTCTCGATCAGGTCCGAATCGGATGTGCCGTCGCCGGTCGTGACATAGAACATCCCGTCGTTGCCGAAGACGCAGTCCGCACCGCTGTGCCCGTGCGACTCCCATTCGAGAATTATCTTGGCCGACTTCGGATCAAATTCAAACGTCTTGGGGTCCACGCGATATCGAGTGATCCGCACCGACTTTTTCTCGAACAGCTTGAACCGCTCTTCTGACTCCGGCACGAAGCCTTCCGATGCGAGGCCCGTGGACCCGATATAAAGAAATCCGTTCTCGGCGAACTTCGGATGAAAGGTCGCGTTGTAGATGATGGTCTCCGGGAACTCGAGCAACGTCTCGAACGATTCGACGTCCGGGCTGTCTTTGAAGCGAATCAGCGATGACTTGCCCTGAACTCCCGCCAACATCCAGTCACTGCCTGGGACGCGCGACCCGAAGACTGGCTGATTCAGCTTCAACTTCGGAAACGCAACCTTCGTCCGAAACGGAGCAGGCGGTTCCGGCGAACCATGAACTTTCGAGGTCGTCAACGGCTCCAGCTTGTCGATGCCAAACAGCCGCTTTGCTTCCGACTTATCCGGCCCGATGAACTTGAGATCGGAGTAATCCTCCCACCGATGAAAGTCCGCATTCGGCTTCGAAGCCTTCGGTGAAATCCACGACAGATCGGGAGTCTCCCAATCAATCGAGTAGTCGTAGCGGCAGAGCACGAACTTCCAAACTTCATCAATCGCCGGCCGGCCACCCGTACGGATGAAGTCTCGCCACGGAATCTTCCCTTCGACCGACCAGCCTTTGTCCCGATCCGTCCAATCGTTGAGCGTTCCGTCGATCACGACCTTCGATTCCAGATGAAAGTCCTGAGCCTTCCGAAACCGCGCGACATGCCCACGCCGCGGCAGAAACATATCGAAGACCGTGTTCTTCGCGTTGACCTGAAACTCGTAATAGCCCGGCTTGTCGTTCGCTGGCTTGAAGAACAATTCAAAGACATCGTTGTCCCAAGTGTCACCGTCATGCTCGGTGACATCAGCGAAGAGATCGGAATCGACCATCTCGCCAAAGAAATACAAATTGTCCCGATCCCACAACAGCCGCGCCTTCGTGGCCGTCTTAGCCAGCCGCGCCTCTTTACCGAGCCACGGCAACTGAAACGAATCAATCACCTCGGCGGTGTCCCAAGCTTTTTCAACGGCCTGGCCGTCGATCACGATCGGCAATTCGGTGAAGCGGCATTCGTGCGGTTTTGGCTCCTCGGCGGTAACCGCCGGGCTGACAGAAAGATGGGGACAGAAAAAAAGAACCACTATGACAAGGGTAATCAACCAAATTGTCCGTTGTGTCTCATTCATTGCCGTTCGCCCCGCATTCATTTTTCTACCCATTTTTTTCTGTCAACTCTTCAACCTTCCGACTTGTTTCGCGAATGCCTCGCCTCGCTCGATGTAATTCCGAAACCAGTCGTAGCTGGCGCAGCCGGGCGAGAGGAGTACGACATCGCCGGACGCTGAAACTTGCAAGCTCCAGGCGACCGCCGGTTCAAGCGATTCAAAGTAGCGGCATGTCGGTCCGACCAAGTTCTCCGCGCGAGCCGCTTGTTCGATTAATAGGCCAAGCTGTGAACCAGTCTGTCCGAGCAACGCAACCGCTCGGCAACGAAACACCGCCGCCGAGGCGATTGTCGACAGATCAATCTGCTTGTCGTATCCGCCGGCGAGCAGCACGATCGGCTCGTCGAACGACTGCAATGCGAGCACGGTCGCTTCCGGTGTTGTACTTTTGGAATCGTTGACGCAATGCCGGCCATTGACCTCACCGACGAATTGCAGTCGATGAGGCAAAGCCCTGAACGATGAGAGGCCGCTCCGCACGGCATCAATCGACGCTCCCGCCGCGAGTGCGGCCGCTACGGCCGCCTGAGCGTTCTGCCAATTGTGCGATCCCGGTAATCGCAGCCAATCGCCAAGCGACAGTTCAACCTCACCGCCACGATCCTCCTGTAACCTCGCGATCGCTTTAGGTCGCGAGCCGAACACTCCCAGCATCCGCTCATCCACATTCCCGAAGCGCAGCCGCGTTGCCGCAGTTGGCCAGTGGTACACTTCGCTGGCGGCATTCACGACTGCAAACTGCTCCGCCGATTGCGATCGCAGCAACACTTGCTTGGCCGCGCGATACGCCTCAACGGTCCCGTGCCGATCCAAGTGATTGGCCGAGAAATTCGTGACCACGGCGACCTCTGGCTTCGGCCGCAGCGGCGCTAGGTCTTCGAGCTGAAAGCTGCTTAGTTCCAGAACCACGATGTCGTTCGATGTGATTTGTTCGACCGTGGGCAGCAAGCTGATGCCGATATTGCCGCCAAGCCAAACGCTTCGGTACGTCGATTCTGACGGCTGATTGAGGATCGCGTGAATCATCGCCGTCGTTGTCGATTTGCCGTTGCTTCCAGTGACCGCCACGACTCGCCCGCGATTCCGTTCCCAGAACAAGTTCATTTCGCTGGTGACGGGAATCCCTTCCTCGCGAGCGATCTCTGGGAACGGGCTGTCCTTCGGTACGGCAGGATTTACGACGACCAAATCGGTATGTGAAAAATCGGATTCGACGTGCTCCCCCAGTCGCAGCGTCACGGGCCAAGCGAGATCAAGCTGCTTGAGCGAATCGGCCAATTCCGCTGTTGGTCGCAAGTCAGTGACGATGACTCGCGCGCCTCGTTCGCAAAGAAAGCGAACAACACCCAATCCACCGCCAAACGATCCCAGTCCCATGACGGTCGCCGTTCGATTCTGAAATTCGCGGGACCGATCGGGCATGGGGCACTTTCAATTAGGGGTCGTGAGTTCAAAATAAACCAGGCGAACGGGACGGCGTTAGTCCCGGACCTGCGCTTTTGTCTGGGGGCTAACGCCCTCCCGGTCGCCTGGTGTCAATAAGTCAGCGGCCAATTCTGCCGGACCGAGGTGATGGCTCAACGTCAACTTTCCGCAGGAGCGGCCCAGAACGGTTGAATTCGATTTAACGGTTGTAGTTGGACTGCCGATATTCAGGAATACTCTCGGCAGATAATCTCTGCCGGACCTACGGACTGCATGGAAGCATGACGGGGGGTCGGTGAACACGTCGCCTGAGTTTCAGTGCTCGCAGGGAAGCGGGGGAAATCATGAATTTTGGGCGAAAATTAAGAGCGATCATTGTCGGCATGTCCTGTTTGAGCCTACTCGCTCAGACAACACCCAGCGTCGCCGGGCCACCGGTGAAGGTCAAACCAGGCACCGCCACGTCCAAACCGATCTCCACTACGTCGGGGAAAGTTCAGGTCGCAGATCTTTCCGGCACGGGCCTGAAACCGGGAGTTGCCGGTCCGACCACGACCGGGAACGAGGGGCAGCGGAGTCCCAACCTACGAACCGAGACTGGGACGTCAGGCAAAGCGAACCTCAATCCGAACAAAGTGGTACCGCCCTCGGCGATTGATGTGGCTCTCGCGGCGGATGGAGTGATCACTGGTCGAGTATTGGATTCCAAACAAAGCGGAGTGGCCAACACTCCCGTCATCATTCGCCAAGGTCAGCAAGAAGTGGCCCGCACCTTCACCGATGCCAAGGGTCATTTTGAAATTCGGCAGATGAAGGGTGGCGTGTACCTGCTCTCATCAAATAACGGCTACGGCCTATTCCGATTCTGGACCCAGACAACGGCTCCGCCCGCCGCTCGCGACGAAGTGTTGTTAGTTTCACAAGCGGTGGTTGTGCGGGCACAGAATGCCGATTGCGGCGACTCCGGCGAAGTCCTCTATGACGACAACGGTCAGCCGTATGCCCAGATTCATGTGGTCGATAACGGTCAAATCTGCGACGAGAGTTGTCCTCCAGTCGGCAGCGGCGGGCTGTGTTGTCTCGACTGTTGTTCGTTGTTGATTCTCGGACTATCGGCCGCTGCGCTCACGGTGGGCATCATCATCCTGCTTGATGACGACGATCCGGTTCCCGTCAGCCCGTGATTTGTGGCGTGACGCTCCGTGTCGCGAACCACAGACTGAAGTTCTTTCTCGACGCCGAGCGTCGAGCCACAATGATTAGAACTTCCAGATCAGCGGCGCGAGTCCGACGGTCACGGCCATGTACAACAGATCTAGCGGGATGCCCATCCGCAGGTAATCGCTGAAGCGGTAGCCGCCCGGCCCCATGACCATCAAGTTGCATTGATAGCCAGTCGGCGTCGCGTAACCCGCCGATGACGCCACCATGATCGACATGATGAACGGCATCGGATTGACTCCTAGCATCTGCGCCGCTGAGACCGCGATCGGAAAGATCAACACGGCCGCCGCGTTGTTCGTGATCAGTTCGGTCAGAACCATCGTCGCGAAGTAGACCGCCGCCAGCACCGCCCACGGTCCGCCGCCCAATGTCTGTGTCGCGTCGATCAAACCGTCCGCCAAGAACTTCGCCGCGCCGCTCATTTCCAGAGCCTTGCCGATCCCGAATGACGCACCGATGCTGATCAGCACTTCGATCTCCAAACTCTCGCGAGCCTCACGCGCGGTGCAGCATTTCGTCATGATCATGGCCCCGGCCGCCAGCAGCACGGCGGGCAATAGAGCCAGCAATTCAAAGCCGTTTAGCAACACCATGATGGCCAAAATACCAAAGGCCAACGGTGCTTTATCGTGACGTGGCGGCGTCGAGTTCTGCACGCTGCTGACCAGGAAAAAGTCGCTGCGATTCCGCATCTTGGCTTCGAACGACCGATGTGCTTCCAGCAGCAGCGTGTCGCCCGATTGCAGCACAATGTCGCCGATCTTGGCGTTGATCCGTTCACCGCTGCGCGCGACCGCGAGCACCGCCGCATCGTAGTGCGTGCGGAATCGGCCGTCGCGAATCGATTTGCCGACGATCGGGCAACGATCCGAAACGACCGCCTCGATCAAGCAACGTTGAGTGCGCGGATCGTTCAGTTTGAAGACTTGATTCGTGGCCGGCAGCAAGCCGCGCGTCTTTTGCAAATCGACGACCGATTCGACGATCCCCACAAAGATCAACCGGTCATCCGCTTGCAGGCATTCGGTCGGACTGACGGCCGGCAAGATGCTCGTGCCTCGTTCGATCTCCGCCAAAAACAGACCGGGTAGGTGCCGCAAGCCCGCTTCTTCGATCGTTTGCCCGACGACTGGTCCGCCCGGTTGCACGATCATTTCGACCGTGTACTGCCGCGGGTCATCGGACAGGCTGATCGCTGGCTTCCGATCGGGAAGCAGCCATTTCGACGTCGCCAGGATGAACCCGATGCCGACCAACGCCGCCGGTACGCCAACCCAAGTGATGTCGAACATCGCCATTTCCGGATAGTCCGGGGCCAAACGTCCCGACTTGATCGCCTCCAAAATCAACGTGGCCACCACGATGTTGGTGCTCGTGCCGATCTTCGAGCAGCAGCCGCCGAACACCGACGCGTAGCTCAGCGGCAGATACAGCTTTGACGGGCTGAGCTTGTACTTCTTGCAGATGTCATCGACGACGGGCATGAACATCGCGACGCAGGGCGTGTTGTTCAAAAACGTGCTCAACCCCATCACCGGAAACAGCAGCCGAACCTGCGCCTCCAACTCCGACTTCGGCTGACCGATGATCCGCCGCGTGGCCATCGACATGGCCCCGGTCTGAGTCAGCCCGGCCACGACCACGAACAGCACGGCGACCGTCAACATCGCATCGCTGCTAAACCCGCTGACTCCTTGAGCGACACTCGGCAGCTTGCCTGGCCCCGCGAACATTCCGGCCAGCAGAATCAACGTCAAGCAGCCCGTCGTGATCATGTCCGCCGCCCAATTTTTGGCGAGGCCATAAACCATTAGCGCCACAACGCCGAGAGTAAACCAACCTTCCCAAATCAATTGCATGAGCACTCTTCTGCCTCTTGAATTATTCGTGTGCGGTGAACAATAACCCCAAGCCTGAGGTAGGGCGAGCAAGGCGTCCAGACCGTGTTGGCAACCATTAGAAATGACCCATGATTGTGCTCAATAGAAATGTCCCGAATGCAGCTCGCGTCGCAATGGCCGATAAAAGTCCGCACTCGGTTGGGAATCGTGTGAGAAACGTTTGTTGAGCTCCGCCGCAACGTCTCGACCGGTACTGCCAACTCGTCTTTCGCCAGATGAGTACGATGATGTTCGTCTCGTGGAGCGCCCGCCCTCGCACGCGTCGGGTTAGCGTGTGGTTTGAAATTGCGACCTATGCCAATACGCTACCCTCCTCACGCAACTTTGCGTTGAGCACACGAATGGGAGACGTGCAGCATGTCGCAGAAAGAAGGTTGGGGAAGCCGGATCGGGCTGGTGCTGGCGATGGCTGGCAACGCGGTCGGGTTGGGAAATTTCTTGAGATTCCCGGCTCAGGCGGCTAAGAACGGCGGCGGCGCATTTTTGATTCCGTATCTCGTGGCACTGGTAGTGCTGGGCCTACCGCTGATTTGGGTCGAGTGGGGCATGGGCCGTTTCGGCGGGCAGCGGGGACATCATTCGGCTCCCGGCATCTTTCAAAGTCACAGCCGCAACGGTTTCTGGAAATACTTCGGTGTGATGGGTCTGTGGTCATGCGTGGTGATTGCAGCATTTTATTTGTACATCGAAAGCTGGTGTCTGGCGTATGCGGCCTATTCGGTGATCGGCGGCTTCAAGGGGAAGACACCGGGGGACGTGGCCGGATTCTTTGAGCAATTGACTGGCGAGCACGACTTTCAGCTCTTCGCGTTCGGCGGCTGGGGGATGATGGTCTTCGCGATCTGCATCACGGTCAACGTGTTCATTTTGTCGCGCGGGTTGTCGGCGGGAATCGAATTGGTTTCGAAGATCGGAATGCCGTTGCTGATCGTGTTCGCGGCGATCTTGGCGGTGCGCGGGATGTGGATTACCCCCGAATCCGATCCGGCCGCGAAGCAATCGGCGCTGGACGGGTTGAACTTCATTTGGGAGCCGCGGCTGACGTCGTTGAAAGACCCATCGGTGTGGTTGGCGGCGGCGGGGCAGATTTTCTTCACGCTGTCGATCGGCATGGGAACGATTCACTGCTACGCCTCATACCTGCGCGAGCAAGACGATATAGCACTGACCGGCGCGTCGGCCGCGTGGACAAATGAGTTCTGCGAAGTGATCCTCGGCGGCTCGATTCTGATTCCGATCGCGGTCGCGTATCTCGGCTTGCCAGATGTCGTGAATCGGACATCGGGGGGATCGGGCTTTTCGCTGGGCTTCTTTGTGTTCCCGACGCTGTTCAACAACTGGGGTTCGTTCGCTCCGGTAGCGGGATTGTTGTGGTTCGGGCTGCTGTTCTTCGCGGCGATCACAAGTTCGCTGGCGATGGGTCAGCCGATCATGGCGTTTCTGCAACAAGAATTCGGCCAATCTCGCGAGCGGAGTGCCGTGACATTCGGAGTGATGTTGTTGCCGCTGGCTCTGCCGGTCGCACTGTTTCACGGCAGTGTGTTTTTCGATGAGTTCGATTATTGGGCCGGCACGGTGATGCTGGTCGTGTTTGCGCTCGGTGAGACGGTTCTGTTCGCGTGGTCGTTCGGCATGGACAAAGCCTGGTCCGAGATGACGAAAGGGGCGGAGTTGGCGATCCCGAAGCCGTTTTATTTCATCATCAAATTCGTGACGCCGGTGTTCCTGATTGCCATCTTGCTGGCTTCCGGTGGCGAAATGCTCGACAAACTGCTGCACAAGGACGTCGCCAAAACGAAGGCGGCGAAACTCGCCGATTTCGAGACGCAAGTGCTCGACCTGCAACTCTCGGCGGATGCTCGCGAGACGAAGCTGAAGAAGTTGGATGCAGAACTCGAAGGGCTGCCGTCGGACAGTTCGAAGCCAGGCTTTGAACGCGAAGCCGCACGGCTGAAGCGGCAAGAATATCGTGCCAAAGTCGCAGCCGGCGGCGAACTCGACGAGGCCGCCCGTGACTTGGCAATCGAGAAGCTGAAACAATCACGCGCTGCCGCGACCAAGTTTTACGACGCCCTGCCGTGGTGGCGCAACATCGACCGTTTGTTGATGGTTGGCGTTTACGTCTTCTTCAGTCTGCTCGTGAAAAACGCTTGGTCGAAACGCCAAGCCGAGTCCAATCGCCAAGCCGAAGGGAGCGTCTGAGATGTCCGCATCCGCCACCGTGTTTCTCACGATCGTCTGGTCCGTCGTGATCGGCTTCACCGCCTACTGCTTTTACAAGCTGCTGAAGTCAAACAGCCGGCTGGATGGTGAATAATTGATCTGTCCGGTTCGAGCGATGTTTGACGTAGTTCAGCACGATCAACCGCTCGCCATGTTCAGTAGGCAATACACCACGCGGAACCGATCGGTCGCGACGAGGTACTCCAACTCATCGACGGCGGTGACATCGACGAGCATGTCAAACCCAGCGAGCATCTTCAGGCACTTGAGCACCTCAAAGACCCGGTCCTCGCCCACATTCACACGCACGTTGTCGCGGTTCTGGCTCCAGGTGCCCGAAGTGCTCGGCGAAGAGCGGGACGGCGGAGCGTTGAAATTCAGTGATTTGTTTTCACTTTAGAGTACGGTGTTTCAGCACCGCTTTAGGTTTGCGGCGAAGCCGCTTTCTTTGGATCGAATTTCAAATCGACCACCGACATATTGTTCGTACTGTTTCATCAGAATCACGACAGTTGGTGGAGCGAGTTGCCGCATCGACATCGTGCGTCATCGACGATGCCCACTCATCTCTTCATTTCTGGTCAAGCGGAAAGTCACTACCAGAAATGCAGAACTTGATTTTACCAAGCATTTTCATCATCGACTTTCAATCCCGTTCCAATTGCTCGGTCACGATAATAGGAGAACTGAGTTCCACCCGATCAAAACGGAATTTTCGCATCTCGTTCGCGAGCCATTGTGAAAACGAAGAGTTTGCTGAGCCTTCCACTGTCAGTTCGACGAAATGCAATCGCCCAGCGAGCAAATCGACTCGTGCTCGAAGACTGCTTTCGTCGGAAAAACTGATTATCAACCACTCATCGTCTTGAGTATACCGCATTGAACATTGTCGCTCGAACAGCGACGATCGATGGATGCATTCACCGGTGCCATCTGAGTTAAAGTTGAATCTCGTTACGAAATCCAGGCCGATTCGATGCTCACATGCCCACCCTTTCAAACCGGTCCGTTGTTGTTTGATCTCCTCAAGATATCGTTGGTGCAATTGGCTGGTTACTTCCCTGACCTGTTCTTTTTCTTTAGCGGCCAATTCATCATGTGACTCGGCTTGATCATGGGAAGCGATGAGGAAATACGCCGTGAAGACCAGCCCTAACCAGCCAAATGCGAAATACCGTTGTCTACAAACCCATAATGGAAGGAAACCACCCAAGAAAATAAATCCGCAGCCAAGGGCAATCGTAAAAGTTGAACATGAGATGACGCCTGGCTTTAAAACGCACCGGCTTGGATCTTTCGGGTCATAGAAAACGCGAACGGCTGCCCCTCGCGGATAACCTCCCACGACGCTCTGTGGCGATTCGTCAAGACCACCGAATGCAATTCGCCTGAAGTGGACCCCAAGAGTTGGACAGTGGGAGACGCGATTTAAGAGAGAGTTGGCCGACGTGTTTTCGACCGTTTCGTCTGACGATCAGATGTTATTTGGACGCTCGCGGTGAAGACTTCGTGCGGCGTCTGGTAGTCC
>JANMIF010000088.1:0-2405 GCA_031375695.1 Planctomyces sp. | reverse complement strand
CTCAGCAGCATCCGCCACGCCACCATCAATCTCGCCCGCCGACTCACCCAATCCGTGGGCTCCCTCTGCCAAGAACACGCCCTCAAAATCAACCTCTTGCTGAACAGACTACGCATCCTCAGAAACTAGCCTGCCGTGGCTCAGTCGAAAGATCGTCCAGTCGCCAAGTGGATTGGCTCCGAGGCTTTCGTAAAAGCGGATCGACGGTTCGTTCCTGTCGAGCACCGACCATTCCATGCGTCCGCAATCACGTTCGACGGCGATGCGTGCGACTCGTAACAGCAACGTCTTGCCGATCCCTCGGCCGCGAAAAACGGGCTTCACGAACAGGTCTTCGAGATATCGACCGGGCTTACCGAGAAATGTCGAAAAGTTGTGAAAGTACAACGCCAACCCAACCGCTTCGCAGCCAACTTCGGCCAGCAACGCTTCGGCATACGGCCGCGATCCGAACAACGACCGCCGCAATGATCCCTCGGTCGCGACAACCAAGTACAGCAACCGTTCGTATTCGGCCAACTCGCGGATCATTCCCAGAATCGCGGGGACGTCGCTCGGCTGAGCTTCACGGAATGTGGCGTTGTGGATGTCCGGCATGTGACCTCTCCGAAACGTAGCTCCGTTGCTCCCGCAACCGAAATTCCCGCAGCGATTGCCATAAAGAGGCGTAACATCCGAAGTCTAACGACGGTCGGAATGCGAGTCGCGGGGGTGACACGCCTATGTAAACGGCCCGGCTCCGATCGCTGTGAGTGCCTCGCGAACTTTGACTCCGTCGATCAGTTGCGGACTGATCTTTTGGCGGATCGCCATCGCGGCGGCGAGTCCGGCGGCTTCGCCCATCGCCATCGCGGTGACGGTGACTCGCGTCGAAGCATGTGCTCCGCGAGTCGCCGAATGACATCGACCGGCGACCAACAGGTTTTCGATCTTTTGCGGTAACAGCGACCGATACGGAATGTCGTAAGGCTGCGGCTGAACCTTCGTCGGATTGAAGTCGTTCGCGCTGCCGACGGTCGTCTTGTTCGGATGCAGATCGAGATACCAACAGCCGGTCGCAATCGCATCGTCGAAACGGCGAGACTGCATCAAGTCCTCTTCGCTGAGCACATGTTGACCGATCAGCCGCCGAGACTCGCGCACACCGATCCACGGATACGCTTCCAGAAAATACGAGTTCTCGAATCCCGCCACATTGCGCTTCCAGGCTTGAAACATCGCCCAAGCATCGGCTCGACCCTGCATCTCGGCTCGACTGAGATCGGCCGCATTCGTCGGATCGGCAGGGACACGCACACCATGCACATAGACTTCGTCGTCGCCGAACAGAAACATCACGCCCGGACCGTAATAAAACGGCAAGTCACCACGTTCCTGAGCTTTCGCCAACACCGCTCGGCAATTCGTCGAAATGTCCGGCGTGCGTCGGACATGGCCGATGCGGAAGTGCAGAGTCAGCGGCTGCAACTCTTTGTTTTGCTCGAACGGAGCACCCGACCACGCGGCGACGTCGGCATCGCCGGTGCAGTCGATGACGACTTGCGGCTCAATCCGCACCAGCCCGTCTTTGTTCGCGACATGCACCTCGCGAATCCGACCATGACTCGCTTCGATGCCGCACACGAACGAATTGAACAACACGCTTAGCCGGTCGCGCTGTTCGCGAAGTAGTCGGTCGAGCAGCAGCTTGAACTCAAACGTGTTGCCGATCGTTGGATTGTGCTTCGCGACGTGAGTCGCATCCGGCTTACAGATGCCCGACTTCACCGCCAATTCCAACGGCAGTCCGCGCACGACAATGCGGTTGTCTTTGATGTTGGCGATCCCATCAAAATACGGCAGCCCCACGCAAGTGATAATCCCTCCGGCAAACGGAGCCTTCTCGATCAACAGCACCTTCGCACCCTGCCGTGCCGCCGCGAGAGCCGCCACCGTCCCCGCGCATCCGCCACCACATACCAGCACCTCGGTTTGGATTGATTTCCGAACGATCGTTGTGGCGGTGCTGATCTGAGCGATTGCGGATTCGCCCGTCGCGGCCCCGGCAGCCGTAAGGGCACTCGTTTTGACAAACTCGCGTCGCGTGGTCGAAACGTTTGGCATGGCTACGGTCATTCCGGGCTAGGGAAGTTCGCCAGTTTCAGCGGATGCACGATGCTCACGGAATTCTTCTTGGAAGTTACGGATTCAACCGATCGGAGAATTCTAACAATAATCCAAAGGTCTTGATGATCAGGTCTTGATGATCTCTTGGCCGTTGAGATGCACGGCAGGCTAGTTTCTGAGGATGCGTAGTCTGTTCAGCAAGAGGTTGATTTTGAGGGCGTGTTCTTGGCAGAGGGAGCCCACGGATTGGGTGAGTCGGCGGGCGAGATTGATGGTGGCGTGGCGGATGCTGCTGAGGG
>JANMIF010000087.1:0-13025 GCA_031375695.1 Planctomyces sp. | reverse complement strand
CTCAGCAGCATCCGCCACGCCACCATCAATCTCGCCCGCCGACTCACCCAATCCGTGGGCTCCCTCTGCCAAGAACACGCCCTCAAAATCAACCTCTTGCTGAACAGACTACGCATCCTCAGAAACTAGCCTGCCGTGGCTGGTCTTCGAGCTTCCCAAGGGATTGATGGCCGGAATGGTGATTGATGCCTGGCAACGTTCGCTCTCCGATGTCGGGGCGATTGGCCCGGACAAGGGGCAAGGCGGTAAATTCCTGATTCTTGGTCCCGGCCAGGAAGACCCGAAGGCAGAGGGTTACTTCGTCATCCGGTCCACGACCAACAACGTTTTCTACGGGGTGCGCCTGCTGGACCCCGACCGGGATCGCGCGCTCCGCGAACTGGTTCCCGGTTTGCGGACATACCCCTTTAGCGAACGCCAGAACCCGCCCAAGGAGCAGGTGGTGCCCGCCGGCAATGCCAAGTGGAGCCAGACCCCGCCAACGGGCATGGCCTATTGGGAAAGTCTGGCCGGCGCGCTCGCCAAAGAGCCTGTGCAGGAGCGCGACCGCTTCTTCATGGCGATGCTCAAGCCGCTGGGCATCGAGCCGGGCAAGCCCTTCAAGCCCGATGCCCGCCAGCGGAAGATCCTGACCGACGCCGCCCAGACGGGCGAGTTGATGGCCAAGGCCAATACCTACACCAAGCGGTTTGCAGACGCCTACTGGCCCGGCACGCACTGGAAGGACACGATTCCAGTCAACACCACCCAGCGGATGGGAGATTCCGAGTTGCTGGATGAGCGCTCCTCCTACTTCTACGAGGGCTTCGCGATCTCCGAAGCGATGCGCTCCACGACCCCCGGTTTCGGCCAGCGCTACATGGGTGCCTATCAGGACAAGGACGGCGGCTGGTTCACTGGTGGAAACAACTACCGCCTGCACGTGCCCGCCAATCCGCCCGCCACGCAATTTTGGTCAGTGTCCATTTATGACGAGAAGAATCGCCAGATGATGGTGAACGAAACCAAGCGCATGGACATTTCCTCGCGCAATCCGGCCGTCGTCAAGAATGCCGACGGGTCGGTGGATGTTTATGTCGGTCCGACCGCGCCGAAGGGATTCGAAAACAACTGGGTGCAGACGAAAGCCGGCGAAGGTTGGTTCCCGATGTTCCGCTTCTACGGCCCCACTGAAAGGCTCTTCGACAAAAGCTGGGTGCTGCCGGACTTCGAGAAGGTGAAGTAACCAATCGAACGCAAATAGGAGACAACAATGAAAATGCAAACCAAACACAAGCAAACCATACTAGCCGCCGCGCTCGCTTGCGCGATGTGAGCAAATCTAATCCCGATCACGGAAATAATCCGCGCGTTGTGAGGCGTTCGGCTCATCACGCGGGAGCGTAATGGCTACGTAGCCGTCATCGCTCCGCGTGACGAGCAGATCAGGACAACACGCAGTTATTTTCTGCGATTCGGATAAGGAGCAAATCTAAGGGGTCAGGGAAGGAGCAAATCTAAGGGGTCAGGACTCGTTGTTGGTGACGTTCACCGTTTTGGCTGCTTCAAAGAGTCCTGCTCCCTTTGATCTGCTCATCGGAGAAGCAGCGTGAATTGGAGCCGACTCTCCATCAGGACTGCTTGGCTCAAAGCAACCATGCAGCGGCATGTCCCGTGACTGGGATCTCTTTCACAGTGTCCAGTTCAGGAGTTCGCGTCATGACTCGCAGGCATTTCTTGAAGCAGGTGGCGAACGGAACGTTGGCGGTGTGGGCCGGTGCGCGGCTGAGTGCGGTGTGCGGACGAGGCTCCATTGCGAGGGCGGCACCGTCGTCGCGTGGCCTCTCGATCACCGACATTCGTCCGCACGAAGACCTCGTGGCCTATGTGACTCGCGCGACAGGAAAGTTTAATGACGTTCTCTTCAAGCAAGTTCTCGGCGCGGCGAATGAGTTCAGCGGAATAAAGGTGTCAGGAACCAAATACAGACAACTGCCTGTATTTGGTTCCTGACACCTTTGCACCTTTTGACACCTTTGCACCTTTGTGTTCCCCACCTTTGTTTTCCCCCAAGCTCAACAAGCCGCCGCATTGAAGAACATCGTCAAGAGCCGACAACTCGGCATGAATCGCGGCGGGGCAGGCGCGACGACAGCAACCCAGGAACCCAATCAACCACCACGGAACTGAATTCATGAATCGCGTTTTTCCCCTGCTGATGCTATTCGCCGTGCAGGCACAGGAGGCGAGTTGGCCGCTCGATGATGTTGCTGACACGTTAGTCGTGCGCGGCAGTACTCAGACTGCGGCAGGAGTCGCGGGGAAGAGTTTGGTGCTCGATGGCGAGTCGTTGATCGAACTCAAGGACAGCGCCAAGTTTGCCAGCGGCGAGTTCACGGTTTCGCTGTGGTTCAATCCGTATGACTTCGCGGGCGGGCAGCAGATGCTGGTAGGTAAGAATCGTTACTCGCGCGATGAACGGCAGTGGAGCCTGACGATCGAACCCGACGGCAAGCTGAAGGCGCATCTTCGTCAGAACGACTGGAGCACGATCCTCTGCAATGAAACGCTCGTCGCCGGAAGATGGCATCTCGCGACGTTGGTGGCCGATGCGCGGAAGGCGTCGCTCTACTTGAATGGGAAGCTCGTGGGCGAGGCGCCGCTGAAGTCGCCCATCACCGCGACCGAGGCTCCGATTACGCTCGGCGGCATCTGGGATGCAAACGCCGTGAGGCAGCCGTTTCATGGCGCGGTGGACGAGTTCTCGTTCCAGCCTCGGGTACTGACGGCGAAAGAAATCGCTGCCGCTTATCGGCCCGTGTCGGCGACTCACGCAGTGCCGAAGCTCGCCGCCGAATTGCCGCTCTGGGAGTCGAATATTCCGCTCGCGAAAGCTGCCGAACTGCCGCAGGTCAAAGGCGCGCAGTTCCATGTTCTCAAGAAGCAGCGGCCCGATGAGGACGGTTGCAACTTCACGCTCGGAGTCGGGCTCGCGTGGCACAAGGGGAAGCTCTATGCGTCCTACGGCTTCAACAAAGGAGACGAGAATACGGCCACGGAGGAGGCTCATGTGCGGGTCAGCGACGATGCCGGCAAGACATGGAGCAAGCCCGTCGTGATGGATGCGGGCGAAGGAAACCTCGCCATCAGTCACGGAGTGTTCCTCTCGCACGGCGGCAAGCTTTGGGCCTTCATGGGTGCCTTTCATGCGCACACTCAACTCTACCACCGAGTTCATGCTCGCGCTTATTTGTTGAATGAAACGACCGGTGCTTGGGAGCCGCAGGGCGCCGTCATCAACGATGGCTTTTGGCCGATGCAGGAGCCACAGAAGCTGGCGAACGGCAACTGGGTCATGGCCGGATTGCGCATTGGTGCTCAGTTTGGTCAGGCCAGCAATCTTCCCGCTGTGGCCATCAGTAAGGGAGACGACTTCACGAAGTGGGACTTGGTTGTGATCCCTGCCAAACCCGGTCTGGGCGCGATCTGGGGCGAGTCAACCGTGATCGTCGACGGCCAACGGATTCTCAACATCTCCCGCTACGAGAAGAAAGCGCTCGCCCTGTTATCCGTGAGCGAAGACTACGGTCGCACGTGGACGCCGACCGCTCCGTCGAACCTGCCGATGGCCACCAGCAAGCCATACTCTGGCGTCCTGAGTACCGGTCAGCGTTTCCTCGTCTGCACCACCACCGCCGACACCGGCCCGCGCCGCTCGCCGCTGACGATCGCGGTGAGCAAGCCCGGCGAGCCTCTCTTCAGCCGCGTCTTCGTCATCCGGTCGTCCGTCTCCGAACAAACCCCCGGCGTCTCCGCTCCCAACGCCGACTTCAGCTACCCCTACGCCGTCGAACACCAAGGCCAGCTCTACATCGGCTACACTCACAAGAGCCACATCGCGAACGAACTCGCCGTGATTCCCGTCAGCAGCTTGGAGATCACACCGTGAACACACCGCTCATCCCACGCCGCCAATTCCTCCGCTCCGCCGCGGCAGGATCACTCGTGCTTCCCGGCATTGTGCAGCGACTTTTGGCGGACAGCGCCGATTCGTCGCACTCGAATCACTCCAGCGCGACGCTCTTCAAGGCTTTGATGAAATTCGTACGACGGACTTCCAGTCCGTCGCTTCCGAACGAAAGGCGTGTCTACTCGTCGGAATGGAAGTCCGTCGTACAGCCGAGAAGTTTCCGCCTTTCAAGAGAGACCAGCCGCTCCGCAACAGCAGATGTCTTTGCGGAGCGAATGCCGACACTGTGGGGGAGTTGCTCCGCAACTCCCCGCCGAGTCGCGGAGCGACTCGGCTACAAAGTCACTCGGCTCATTCTCGCAGTGCTGTTTGTCTTCGCTTGCAGCGCAGCAAATGTGCTCGCGGAACAAGGTGAACCCGAAAAGCAAAAGTTCTTCGAGGACCGCATTCGACCGCTGCTCGTCAAGCACTGCTATGAGTGCCATGGCGAGGAACTTGCGGAAGGGAAGTTGCGGCTCGATACGAAGCAAGGTTGGGAACGCGGCGGCGAGCGCGGGCCGGCGATCGTGCCGGGCGATCCGTCAGCGAGTTTGCTCATACGCGCGGTCTCGTATCGCGACGAGAAATTGCAGATGCCGCCGAAGGACTCGGGCGGAAAGTTGAGCGACGCCGAAATCGAGTTGCTCACGTTGTGGATTCGGCAAGGGGCGCACGATCCGCGAGTTGGTAGCAAGGTCGTCACGAACATCGAGAAGGCGGCGGCGACTCATTGGGCGTTTCAGCCGATCGTCGCGCCGAAAGTGGAAGACGGAGTGCATCCAATCGATGCGCTCATCGAACGCAAACTGCGCGAGCGAAACTTTGTTGCGACCGAACCGGCAGATGCGCGGACTTTGATTCGACGCATGAGCTTTGATTTGCTCGGCCTGCCGCCGACGGCGCAAGAGGTTGAGGAATTCGTAGCGGAGTCGCTCCGCGACTCCGCAGAGAGTCCGTCTGCGCCGAGTTCATCCGCGCCGAGTCGCGGAGCGACTGAGCCACAAATTGAGCGACTCATCAAACGCCTCTTGCAGAGTCCGCGGTATGGCGAACGCTGGGCTCGGCATTGGCTCGACGTCGCTCGCTACTCGGACGCGAAGGACGGCGTGTTGATGTATGGCGACGCTCGCGTTCGGCCTTTCGCCTACACCTATCGCGACTACGTCATCCGCGCGTTCAACGACGATAAGCCGTTCGATCAATTCATTCGCGAGCAACTGGCGGCGGATCAACTCGGGCTGCCGGCGAACTCGCCCGATCTCGCGGCGATGGGGGTGCTCACGCTGGGCCGCTTGTTCGACAGCAATCGGCACGACGTCATCGACGATCAGATCGACGTGATCGGTCGCGGGTTTCTCGGCTTGTCGCTCGCCTGCGCGCGGTGTCACGACCACAAGCACGATCCTGTGCCGACCGCCGACTACTACTCGCTGTACGGCGTCTTCGCGAGCAGCGTCGAACCGGATGACCGACCGCGAATCGCGGCCGTCACCGAAACGGGCAAGGCGTTTGAAACCGAGTTCGCGGCGAAGCTCAAAGAGATCAGCGACCAACAGCAGGCCCATTACGACGAGACGCTGAAGATCGCTCGCGAGCGGACGCCCGATTATCTCGTACAAGTCGCGACGACCGAGCCCGATGTCACGGAAACGACCATCTTCTTTCTGTCGCTGATTCCCGATCAGTTGCGGCCGCAGATCACGAAACGCTGGCGGCAACTCATCGCGCGACGAGCCTTCCCCGACGACCCGGTCTTCGGCCCGTGGCACGACCTGATGCGCGACCCGACTCTCAACCCCGACGAGTGGAAAGCTCGCGGCGTCGATCAACGCATCATCGACGGACTCGTCGCGGCGAAGCCGAGTCACAAATCTGACATCGCGAAGACGTATGGCTCGATCATCCGCGACGTGTGGAAGGCGGGAGCTGGTAACAGCGATCCGCTCGCCGGGCTGCTCGTCTCGCGCGACAGCCCGATTTGGTTTCCGCCGCGCGACGTCAAGTTCTACTTGTCGCGACAACCGGGCGACGCGTTTCGTGGCTTGCTGGGCCAGCTTGATGCGATCGCGGTGAAGCACAAAGAGGCGGCTCCGCGAGCACTCGTCATGCAAGACGCGGAAGTGCTGTGCGATCCCGTCATCTTTCAGCGCGGCG
Organism: Planctomyces sp.; assembly: GCA_031375695.1. Classification (GTDB taxonomy): domain Bacteria; phylum Planctomycetota; class Planctomycetia; order Planctomycetales; family Planctomycetaceae; genus SXKJ01. The sequence continues at coordinate 6,883 of JANMIF010000087.1, read as the reverse complement.
ATCCCAGTGCGCGAGGCACTCTCGTCCCGCGTCGCTTCCTCGGAATACTCTCTACACGTGAGCGTCCCGCCTTCACGCACGGCAGCGGACGGCTCGATCTGGCGAACGCGATTGCTTCGCCGAAGAACCCGCTGACCGCGCGCGTGTGGGTGAATCGAGTTTGGATGCACCATTTTGGCGAACCGCTCGTCGAAAACCCCAGCGACTTCGGCTTGCAAGCGAAGCCGCCGGTGCAACTGGATGTGCTCGATTACCTCGCCAGCTACTTCATCGAACACGGCTGGCGCACGAAGCCGCTGCACGAGTTGATCCTGACTTCACGGGCGTATCAGCGAGCGTCGCAATTGCCGTTCGTAGTCCCGCCTTCAGGCGGCCTGTCTTCGCCTCCGAATGCCGAACAATTCACGCGTCAGCAACGCGCCGACGCAAACAACTCCTTGCTATGGCGAGCGAACCGACGCCGACTCGATCTCGAACAGATGCGCGACACGCTGTTGGCCGTCACCAGCGAATTGGACGAAACGATGTTCGGTCGCCCGACCGTGATCACCGACGAAGCGAATCGTCGCCGCACGATCTACTCGTTCGTCGAACGCCAAAACATTGCAGCGATGGTGCAGACCTTCGACTTCGCGAACGCGGATACAAGCACCGCTCGCCGCAACCTGACAACGGTGCCGCAGCAGGCGCTCTTCGCATTGAACTCACCCTTCATACTGGCCCGCGCTGATGCACTCGCAAAACGACTCGCGACCGTTGAGCCGCCTCAACGAATCACGCGGTTGTTCGAGCTCGTCCTCGTCCGCGCAGCAAAGCCACAAGAACAAGAGGAATGCAAACGGTTCCTCGAAATTGGCTCGATCGAACAACTCGCGCAAGTGCTGTTGATGAGCAACGAACTGATGTTCGTGGATTGAAACGTGTTTTGCCTTCCTATCGCGGTCGATTGCCCGAGGCCTCTCGCAATGATGAAACGCATGATCGTCGGACTTCTCTCGCTTGTAGTTGTTTTGTCGTTCTTACCGTCGGGTCGGATCAATGCGGCGGATGATGTCTTTCGGCCGCGCGGCGGGGCGGTGTTGGATAAGGCGGCGTTCGCTCAATGGGTGGATGGAGTCGAGGCTCCGGTCACGGAGATAGAAGCCAAAGGTGGACCGAGTGCGGTTGTGTGGACCGAGAAGAGTCGGCCAGATTTTCGAGGCGTGAAGTTTGGCGACGGTCGCGCGGCGGGCGTGCGGCATTTGCGAATCGGCTTCACTGAAGAGATCGCGGTCGGCAGCGTGCTTGTGCGCGGTGGCGGGACACTAAGCGTTCTCAAATCGGGGGCTCCGTTTCCGGGAGACTTGGGCGACGAGTCGCTGTGGGGCGCGGCGGAGCGGTTGGTTGACGGCAGGACGACTCAACAAGAGGTCGACAATGAAGGCTATGCCTTGTGGTTGCTGCCGTCGGGCACGACGACTCGCGCGTTGCGATTTAGTCATTCGCCGAATCCGGGTGATCGAGAGTCAGCGGGTTGGTTAGGCGGTGCTTGGGTGCTTGAGCCACGATTGGGCAATGTTGCTCCGCAAGCGTTGGCTCAGTCCGTCGCACGAGATGACGTCAGCGCGAAGCTCGTCGATGAAGCCAACAACCGGACTTGGGGCGCGTGGGACAACGGTGAAAAGGGAACGGTCTTGCCGGTCGATGCCGAGCATCCCGAGTTCATCACGTTGACTTGGCCCAAGGCCGTGACGCTCGATGGGCTGTGTCTGTTGTGGACCGGCTTTTCGGACGCGGATGTGGAAGCCTTCATCGGTAGTGATGCGGCGAACGTTCGCGACGCGCCGAACTCAAATTGGCAACGCATCGCGCATCGCGATCGCCTGGAGTCGCTTTATCCGCTGGCACTCGGGCCGCAGTGGATTCCGTTTGAGAAGTCGGTCAGCACGCGAGCCATTCGACTGCGGATCAACAAGGCCGGGAAGTCGACTCATCCTCATACCGATGACAAGGTCAAAGAAGGTCGCCGCGTTTGGTTGGGTGAAGTGATGGCGGTCTCGTCGCTCGGCAAGGACGCGACGCTCGCGAGCTTGGTGCTACCGAAAGTCACTGAAGAACCACCGCCGATTCCCGTCAAGTTCACGCTGCCGGAAGCGGGTGTCGTCACGCTGGTGATTGAAGACGAGCAGAACCGCCGCGTCCGAAATCTCGTCAGCGAAACTCCGTTCCCGGCGGGCGAGAACATCGCATGGTGGGACGGCAGCGACGACTTATTGCGTGACCCCGAAGCGGCTCGGCATGGCGTCTATCACATTCCGACTCGGCCCGTGGCTCCGGGCACGTACAAGGTGCGCGGTCTGTGGCATCAGCCGCTCAAGCTGCGGTACGAGTTCAGCATCTACAACGCGGGCAAGCCGGCTTGGGAGACCGCCGACAAAACCGGCTGTTGGCTGACGACGCATACTCCGCCGACGAGCGTTGCGGTCGTGCCTGGTTCGCGCACGAACGATGGCAAGCCGCTGGTGTTCTTGGGGGCGTTCATCGCCGAGGGCGGGCATGGTCTGCAATGGCTGCATGAAGATGGCACGAAGCTCGGCGGGCAAGGTTGGATTGGTGGCAATTGGACCGGAGCCCCGACCATCGCGGTTGATCTCGGGCCAAAGGCCAATCCCGAGCATCTCTGTTATGTCGGCTCGGTGTTTGAAGGCGAACTGCGACTGACGGCCAAGACGCAATCGTTCGCCGATCAGCCGGTCCTCAAGCTGAAGCTCGGCGAGGAATTCGATCCGCGCAAGAAGGGCGCAGTCGCTCCGCCGGAACTCGCGGGCTTTGATGGGGGCGATAAGAACTTCGTGCTCGGTGCGATCGCGGCGCGAGATGGCAAGCTCGTGTGCTCGCTCGTCAGACAAAACCAGTTGTTCGTCGTCGACATCAAGAGCGGCACGATCGAGCGGAAGATCGAAGTCCGCAATCCGCGCGGCGTGTGTCTCGATGCCGCAGGCCATTTGCTGGTGCTCAGCGGCACCACGTTAAAGCGCTTCCCGTTGAACTCTGAGACTTCGATAGCGGTGATCTCCGAGGGTCTCGAAGATCCTCGGCATGTTGCGATGGATGCGAGCGGCAACGTGCTCATCACGGATCGCGGGGCCTCGCACCAAGTCAAGATGTTCTCGCCACAAGGGAAACTCATCAAGACGATCGGCAAGCCGGGCGCCCCGTCGATCGGGCCTTACGATCGGTTGCGTCTCAACAGCCCCAACGGCGTCGCGGTGGATACTCAAGGTCGCGTGTGGGTGGCAGAAGCCGACAACTTTCCGCGTCGCGTGTCGTTGTGGTCGGCGAAGGGGGAACTCACCCGAGCCTTCTATGGACCGACGGAGTACGGCGGTGGCGGGACGCTCGATCCCGTGGACTCGTCGCGCTTCTATTACAAAGGCTTGGAGTTCAAGCTCGATTGGCAGACCGGAACCGATCAGCTCGTACGAGTCTTCTCGCGACCGGACTCGCTGTTGCATGCGCACTACGGGCATTACTCGCCGGATACACCGCTGTATCCCGACGTGGGGCACGTTTCCAACGTGCCTGGTCAATCATCGGCAAGGCACGTTGGAAACGTGCCCCACAAAGGACGGCGTTACTTCACAAGCTGCTACACGCATACGCCGACCAACGGCGACGACGTTGCCTTCATCTGGCTGGACGATGAGAAGCAAGCTCACCTCGTCGCGGCGCTCGGGAACGCGCACTCGTGGCATGTGCTGCGAGAGCCCGAGTTCCACAGTCTCTGGCCAACAGGATCAAAGCCCGAAGAGACCAACCCGAAGCCCGAGTCGCTCGCGACCTTCACTTGGACCGACGCCAACAACGACGGTCGGCCTCAACCGGCGGAAGTGCGTTTCATCACGGCTCGAAGTCGAGGCATCACCGTGATGAACGATCTGTCGTTCGTCGTCTCGCAGTTCGGCGACAAGAACGTTCGCTTCATTGCGAGCATCAACGCAGCAGGCTTGCCGAACTACGACTTTTCAAAGCCGGAAGACCTCGGGATAGCGGGCGGTCCTCAACCATCGAGCGGCGGCAATCAGTCGCTCACGGAAGCGAGCGGCTGGACGATCAACACGAACGCGCCTCAACCGTTCTCTCCGCATGGACTCGGCGGCAAGTTCAAAGGCGAGCCGCGTTGGAGCTATCCGAGTCCGTGGCCCGGACTGCATGCCAGTCACGAAGCGGCGGTGCCCGATCGTCCGGGCATGGTCGTCGGGCATACGCGGCTGCTGGGCGGTTGGGTGACGGGCAAGGCCGGGCCGATGTTCTGCATCAACGGAAACATGGGCAACATGTATCTCATGACTGCCGACGGCCTGTTCGTGAGCACGCTGTTTCACGACATCCGCTTGAGACCCAACTGGGCCGCGCCGGTGGCCACTCGCAACATGGATGTGACCGACGTTTCTCTGCACGACGAGAACTTTTGGCCGAGCATCACACAGACGACCGACGGTCGCGTCTTCGTCGTCGATGGTGCTCGTACAAGTTTGGTGCGAGTTGATGGCCTCGACTCGTTGAGACGACTGCCGGACTCGTCGATCACGATCACGACGGACGATCTTCAGAAGTCGCGCGAGTGGTTTGCGAAAGCGGAAGCCACGCGGCAACAGCAGCGCGGCACCGGAGTTCTGAATGTGCCGCTGCGCAAGACCGCTCCGCAGATCGACGGTCAGCTCAGCGATTGGCCCATCGAGACCGAGTGGGCTTTCATCGACCGTCGCGGCACGAAGGCCAACTTCAACAGCGACTCGCGCCCGTATGAGGTCAGCGCAGCGGTCGCTCTGACCGACACGCATCTCGTCGCTGCTTGGCGCACGACCGAGAAGAACTTGTTGAGCAACAGCGGCGAGACGCCGAACGCTCTCTTCAAACACGGCGGTTGTCTCGACCTGATGCTCGGAACCGACTCGCAAGCTCCTGCCGATCGCACGACTCCCGCCGTCGGCGACCAGCGTTTGCTAATCACTCGCGTGAAAGATCAAACCCGAGCATTGCTCTATCGGGCGAAAGTTCCCGGCACGAAAGACGCCGTTGCTTTCAGTAGTCCGTGGCGCAGCACTCACATCGACGTTGTCGAGGACGTCAGCAAAGACGTGTCGCTCGCGACTGACAACACCGGCAACTTCGAGATCAGCATTCCGTTGACCGCGTTGCACTGGCAGCCCAAACCCGGAGCAACCTACCGCGCAGACATCGGCGTCCTGCGAGGCTCCAACGGCCAAACGACGCAGCGTGTCTACTGGTCTAACAAAGCCACCGCCATCACCGCCGACGTCCCCAGCGAAGCGGACCTCACACCCAAGTTATGGGGCAAGTGGAAAATCAATGCCGCAACGACTCCGTAGGCAAATCGGTGATCGCTATCCGCAGTGAAAAGGAATCTTCCATGCAAACTCCCCCGCATTTCTCCCGCCGCGATCTCCTCGCGACGGTCGGTACCGGCATTGGCTTACTGGCCCTGCCTTCGTTGTTGCATGCCGATGCGGTCGGTCCGCCTGCGAATTCCAATCCGCTCGCGCCGCGTCCGCCTCATTTCGCCGCGAAGGCCAAGCACATTGTGCATGTCTACTTAAACGGAGGACCGTCGCAGGTTGACACGTGGGATTATCGTCCTGAGTTGCAGAAGTGGAGCGGGAAGAAGCTGCCGCTCGGCAATCTCACGACCGAACGCGAGACCGGTGTGGCGCTCGCTTCGCCGTTCCAGTTCAAGCAGTACGGCGAAAGTGGCTTGTGGTGCAGCGAAGTCTTTCAACAGACCGCGAGCCAACATGCGGATCGCATCTGCGTCGTGAAGTCGGTCTATGCCAACACGCCCAATCACGAGCAGAGCATGCGGCTGATGAATACAGGCGACGAGCGGCTGTCGCGGCCGAGTTACGGTTCATGGCTGACGTATGGGCTCGGCTGCGAGAACCAGAATCTGCCGGGCTTCGTGACGATGTGTCCTGGTTTGCCGGTTGCCGATTCGTCGAACTGGCGTAGCGCGTTCTTGCCGGGCATCTATCAAGGGACGTATCTCGACACGCGCAAGACGAAGGTCACGGAACTCATTGCGAACATTCAAAACCCGCGCACGCCTCAAGCGGATCAGCGGCGGCAACTCGATTTGCTCGCGAGCCTCAATCGACAACATCAAGCCACGCGCCGCGACGACGCGAATCTCGAAGCGCGGATTCAATCGTTCGAGCTGGCGTATCGCATGCAGATGGATGCGACTGATGCTCTCGACATCTCGCAAGAAACGCAGGCGACTCAAGACCTCTACAAAGCCAACACGCTTCACGGTCGGCAACTGCTCATCGCGCGGCGGTTGATCGAACGCGGCGTGCGGGTGGTCCAGTGTTATCACGGCGACGTGCAACCGTGGGACTCGCACAGCAACCTCGCCGCTGAACATCGCAAGCTCGGCAACGAGATCGACGGCCCGATCTCCGCGCTGCTGACGGACCTTGCTCAACGCGGCTTGCTCGACGAGACGCTCATCATCTGCGGCGGCGAATTCGGTCGCACTCCGGTGGTCGAAATCCCGATCGGCGGAGGCAACCCGACTGGTCGCGACCACAACCATCACGGATTCACGATGTGGCTCGCGGGCGGCGGTATCCAAGGTGGCCTCGCGTATGGCTCGACCGACGACTTCGGCTTCCGCGCCGTCGAGAACCGAGTCCACGTTCACGACATCCACGCCACGATGCTGCACCTCATGGGCTTCGACCACCACAAACTCACCTACCGCCACGCGGGTCTCGACTTCCGCCTAACCGGCATCGAAGAGGCCCATGTCGTGAAGGAGATTCTGGCATGACAGTTTCAAAGATCGGTTCATTCGTAGGGTGGGACCAGCGCAGCGCCGGCC
>JANMIF010000033.1:0-18609 GCA_031375695.1 Planctomyces sp. | reverse complement strand
CCCTCAAGTTCGGCGACTTCACGCTCGCGTCGGGCAAGAAGTCGAGCTACTACCTCGACGGTAAGCAGATCACGCTGCATTCGACTGGCTTGCGGTTGGTCAGCGAAGGCTTGCTCGACTTGTTGTCGGACGTGTCGTTCGATGCGATCGGTGGCATGTCGATCGGCGCGGATCCGATCGTCGGCGGCGTCTTGACGGCCGCTGCCGCTCACGGACGAGACTTGTGTGGCTTCTTGGTTCGCAAGGAATCGAAAGGTCACGGCACGAATAAATATGTCGAAGGTCCAGTCGTTCCCGGCATGAAAGTGGTCATCATCGACGACGTCGTCACCACCGGCGGCAGCGCGCTGCAATCGGTGGATCGCATCGTCGAATTTGGCTGCGAAGTAGTTCAAGTGGTTGGCATAGTCGATCGCATGGAAGGTGGTGCCAAAAACTTCGCTGAACGCCAGCTCCCATTCCGCTCGCTGCTGAGCATCACCGACTTCGGGATCGCGCCGACAGGTCCAATTTCTGCGACACAACCTGCAGGCCATTCCGGGTCATAGGCTTGTTTGCTTTTGGCCTCGAAGCGGGGGACGACCAATCACCTGAGATTGTCATCGTTCTTAATCAGTCGCTCAAATCGTGATGGCCGAAATCATCGGTGATTTCACGAAGGCCAACGGACGACGAAACGGTACGGCAAAACCGCAATGACGTAAGTTCTTGGCGTTCACACGGCCGTGCCATTCGTGCCGAGAGCCTTTTCATCCAAAATGCGAGCGGATCAATTGACCGGCTGCCCCGCCATTGGAAGCCGTGAGTCTTCGGTTGGAACTTTCACGAGTTAGCTCAACGTTTCAGTCGAACGTGGCACAAACCACGGATAGATGGCCGGGACTACAAGCGAGGTCAGCAGCGTGGATGTCACCAAGCCGCCGATGACGACCGTGGCAAGCGGGCGTTGCATTTCGGCTCCGTCGCTATGCGACATGGCCATCGGGAGGAAGCCTAGTCCGGCGACCATTGCGGTCATGAGTACCGGGCGGAGTCGGGCGAGAGCGGTTGCCTGTGTTGCTTGTCGGAGCGGTATGCCGGATTCACGGAGGTTTTCGGCGGCACTGACCCAGACGAGTCCGTTGAGCACGGCGACGCCGAAGAGGGCGATGAAGCCGACTCCGGCCGAGATGCTGAATGGCATTCCGCGCAAGGCGAGTGCGAAGATTCCGCCGCTTGCGGCCATGGGGACGGCGAAGAAGATCAGCATCGCCAGTCGTGGGGAATGTAGCGACATGTGCAGCAGCAGGAAGATCAGCAACAGTACGACCGGTGTGATAATCGCGAGACGGCGGCTGGCAGATTGCAGGTTCTCAAAGTCTCCGCCCCAACGGATTTCGTAGCCGGGCGGCAATTGGATTTGAGTGGCGACTGCTTGGCGAGCTTCGGTCACAAAGCTGGCAACGTCTCGGCCGCGGACATTGGCCGAGATGAATGTCCGGCGGCGGAGCGACTCGTGATCGACGGCTGGCGGCGTTTCGTCCAACGTGATGTCAGCGAGTTCTCGCAGCGGGATCGGTTTGCCTCCGCCATCGGCAACGGGCAGTTGTTCGAGCAGCGAGATTTCCTTTCGCCAGGCTTCGGGAATGCGGACGGTGATTGGAAAACGTGCTCGCCCCTCGAAGATCAAGCCCACTTCGCGGCCACCCAGCGATGAGACCACATCCATGACTGTGGCCGCATCGACGCCGTAGCGGGCGAGCGCGTCGCGACGCGGTTCGATACGCAGCGTTGAGAGGTTGCCTTGGTAATCGGCCTTCACGTCAGCCGCACCAGGAATGCTCTTTAATAACCGCTCGATCTGCTTCGCTTTTGTGCCGAGGATTTCGAGATCATCGCCATACAGCAGCACCGCGACGTCGGCCTTCACGCCAGCGACCAGTTCGTCCACACGCATCTCGATGGGCTGCGTGAAACCGAATATCACGCCGGGGACTTGCGAGTTCAGCACCTCGGACATCTCTTCGACCAATTGGTCGCGCGGCTTTGGCTGCGGCCATTCGCGATGCGGCTTGAGCAATACCCAGACGTCAGTTTGATGCACCCCCATCACATCGTTCGCGATTTCCGGTCGGCCAGTTTTGCAGAAGACGGTTTGCACCTCGCCGAATTTGAGAAGCAGCTTTTCTATGTTCGTGGACATCTCGATCGAGCCTTCCAACGACGCGGTCGGCAGACGCACAGCTTCGATGAGCAAGTCTCCCTCTTCGAGCTTCGGCATGAATTCGGCCCCGAGATGCGCCGCGACCGGTACGCTACCAACGAACACCGAAATCGCGACGATCGCCGTCATCACCGGGTGCATGATCGCTCGCGTCACGATCGGCTGGTAAATCCGTTTGATCAGTCGCACCAGCCAAATGAGGTGCTCGGCATTTCACGGACAGTGTAAGTCACTATTTTTGGCACGCATGTTCAACTCGAATTGTGTAGGGGTAAGGTACTCCAGCGACGAGTGTCGGCGGGAGTTGTTGTAGTAGGCGATGTAGGTCGCGATCTCGCGCCGAGCCGCTTCGATGGTTTCGTAATCGGTCATTTCGAGTTCGGTCTTGATTGTTCCGAAGCAAGATTCCATGAAGGCGTTGTCGTAGCAGTTGCCGGCGCGGCTCATGCTTTGGCGGATGTGGGCACGGCGCAAGACAGCTCGATAGTTCGTCCCCGCGTATTGCCCACCACGGTCGCTGTGATGGATCAAGTCGCCGGTTGGTTGTCGTTGGCGGATGGCCGAACGCAGCGCCGACAGCGTCAGTTCTTCGGCCATCGTCTGGGCCAGTTCCCAACCGATGATCTTGCGTGAGCAGCGGTCCATGATCAGCGCGAGGTACGCGAAGCTCCCATCCGACAGTGGCACAGAGGTGATGTCGGCCACCCACAACTCATTGAGCCGCGTGGGATCGTCCGCCTCAAGGATCAGGTTCGGACTGTCGCCCAGCGTGTGACGGCTGTCGGTCGTGCGAGGCTTGAACGACTTCGGCTGAATGGCCTTCAAGCCCGCGGAATTCAGCAGTTTGGCAGCGCGTTCGACACCGCACGACTCACCGCGTTGTCGCAGTTCAAAGGCGATGCGCCGAGCTCCGTAACGCCGCTGGTGTTCCCAGAAGATGTCGCGTACCAAAGGCATGAGTTGATCATCCCGAACTTCACGAACCGCCGGCTGGTCATCGCACCAGGCGTAGTACGCTGAGCGACTGACCTGCAACACGTCACACACCGCTGTCACCGCGAAACTGTTCGCCGCCACGATCTGGTCGATGGCGGCATAGATGTCGTTCACTCGTTGCGACCGAAAACGGCCAACGCTTTTTTTAAGATGTCCCGCTCCCGCTCGACGCGCCGCAGCTCGTCTTCCAGCTCCCGCACACGAGCCTCCAACGACTCAGCCGCCCCCCCGCCTCTTGCTTGAATTCTTCTGTGAGCCGACGACGCGAACGACGCGACTTCAAACGATTCTTCACCGACATCTGACGGCCTCCTTTTGGCCGCCAAAAATAGTGATTCACACTGCCCGTGAAATGCCGAGCACCTCATCGAAGAGCGCAGAGAGCGGAACGGTCACAACATCTCTCATCCAAAGCCCAAATTCTTCGCCACGAATCACGCACGCTCATTTAGAAGTCGCCACCCACAACTTCTTGTGACGCGCGCGTTCCAAGTGCTCGCCAGACGCGGAGGTCGATGCTTTGGCTGATCGAGCGAGTGGCTCCGTCCAACAGCAGTGATTGCACAATACCGGAGTGATAGCTTCGCGAAGTGACTGCGGCGTAAGTGCGAGCCGTTGTGCTGGAACCTTCTTGACGTGAGTTGTAATCCACGTCGTAAGTTCGACCGTCGGTGTGCAAATAATTGACGAGCGTGTTCGGGCGAAACACGGTCGTGAAACCCTCGTGATGGACTCGACCGTCACACCATTCGGTGTGCCCAGTGTTGTCGTTTGTGTTCGGGCCGAGTTTGAATTGTGATCCCGATGCGAGCGGAGCCACCGCAGCAGGTGAGGTCGGCGGTGTCGCGCCAGGATCGGCGCTGTTGCGGAAGTACGACGTGAAGGCTTTGACCTCGGAAGCTGCCAAAGTGGTGCTAAGTCCGTCGCGAATGCTGGCAGTGTTTGTGCCACTATTCATCCAGAAGACACCGTCACTTCCTTGGCCTGTCGCTGGATCCCAAATCAACCACGTCCCCATGTTAAAGCCATACGTCGCTGGCCGAGAGAACGCATTGCCAAAAGCATCGACACGCAGGATGTCGTTCGCATCGGAGGGGCAAAAGTAAGTGGGAATCTTGATGGTCGGTATTCCGGTCGCCAATTGCTGATCCCAAGCAATCGTCAAATTGACCTTTTTGAACGCATTGTCGCCTTCGAGTTGTGGCAAGATGCGACCATGAATCGACCACGAGCCGTTGTTTCCGGAAAACGTCGTGCCGGCCCGGATGGTCCCACTGGGCGGGAACAATTTGAAACTGTCCGAATAATTGTGAAGCGCAAGTCCAATTTGCTTGAGATTGTTTTTGCACTGCGACCTCCTCGCGGCCTCACGAGCAGACTGAACCGCCGGCAGCAACAATGCAATCAAGATGGCAATGATCGCGATGACAACCAACAGCTCAATCAACGTAAATCCGCTTCGGCTGCTCCGCAGTTCTAAACGGTTTCGCAGTTCTAGTGGGGGTTGTGCTCGCATCGCAGGAAACCTTTCGCTTTTGCCATGTCGTCGTGGGAATGACATCAATTCATCCCTCACAAAATACAGGACGCTCTCGCGAAAGCATCTCAAGGTTGGGGCGATTCTTTCATCGCTCAAGTCGAAAAAGGTGCCAGCCAGCAAATCGCTTGAGCGACTCGTAAGACGGGCGCTCTTGCCCGTCGTTCTTACGGCGACCCGACGGGCAAGAGTGCCCGTACTACCGATTAAGCGACGGTGGCTAGTCCTCAAGGTTCTCTGTCGCATTTTGCGAATCGAGCAACGCGGCTATTTGGTCGAGAAGCTGATGCGACGAGAGCTCCGACGAGCCGGTTTGTGAGGCGGCGTTTTTGGGCGAAGCGGCCTTTTTTGAACTGGCATTCGAGATATCTGGAATATGGTTGAACGCGATCCGATCCGGTGTTGGGTTCTGTTTGGGATCAAGCGGATGAGTGCCGCACATCTCGGCGACTTTAATCACTTGCGGACCGAAGCGATGCTTGAGTTCGTTGATCGCCGTCGAGAGCGCATTCAGCTTGCGGTCCTCGTCGAACAGAGGTTGGGCGAGGTGCTCGGCATTTCATTGAAAGCTCTTCAGCGATAAAATTATGCCAACTCAGGATCACGAACGTGTTTTCCTGAGATGCTGCGGCTCCTTCTTGGAGAAGTGGCCAATTGAACAGACGCGGTACCGCCTATTTGCAGCACTTCGCAATCGCAAAAACCACAGTGTTGCAATTATTGGAATCACGCTTCAGCACGGCACCGGCCGCTTAGCGTCAGCTGCACGGTTGGGCAATTGAGACAATAAGCCGAGGTTGAGTTTCGATGATCGCATTATTGCCATACTGTCGGCGGCCAGCGATATGGTGCCGACGAGTGCTGCCCATTGTGAGTACGAAAGCGAGCAAGGGCCGTCCGTGGATCACCGAAGGCAACGGAGGGCGGCCTTGGCAAGTCGTTTGCAAGTCGTCATGGATCAACATGGTATGGCGAACCGATGATTTGGAAGTCTCTTCAGGCCTTCGGCGATCAAGTGTTGACGGCCAAGTTTTCAAACGGTTCCAAGTGAACCATCACGAATTGCACTTGAGGTCGGCCGCGCGAATCGCACCCTTTACTCGGCCGCCTAAGTTGTGAGCTTCGTACAACGGCATTTGCGGCGCGGCTTGGACATGAATGACGGCTTGATATCCCAATCCCGCCTTGCGAACTGCCAACTTCTCAATGGCGAGGACTTGCGGAACTTGCTCGGCCGCTTGGCGAACCTGGGCGATGATTTCTTCATCCGCAGTCCGGTCCATGAGATCGTGGAGCGCGGGCCGCAGCAACAACACACCGTTAAAGGCGATCACCGCCGAGGCTCCGAGCGCGGCCCAATCGTCCGCAGCTTCCCAACCGGGTCCGCCCCACAGAGCGATGGCGATTCCCACAAATGCCGCGGCCGACGTGATGGCGTCGCTCAAATGATGCCACGCATCGGCTCGCACGGCGGTGCTGCCGATGTTCTCGCCCACGGCGTGAACTCGACGAGACAACGCGAGTTTGACCAACACCACCGCGACCAGAACGCCCAGCGTCCACGGAGCCGGTGTCAGATGCGGAGTCAAAATCTCACGCACCGATTGCACGGCGATTCCAATAGCGGCTCCCACGATCATCAGTGCGACGACCGCTGCCGCCAGAGATTCCGCCTTGCCGTAGCCGAACGGATATTCGTCATCGGGGTCGCGCCCCGCGATGTGCAGTCCACCCCAAACGACCAACGAGCCAAAAATATCGGCTGCCGATTCCACCGCGTCCGCGATCAGCGCATACGAATTCCCGACCACACCGGCGATGAGCTTCACAATTGCCAAGCCGGCATTGACCAACACGCCCCACTGCACAGCTCGAATGCCACCTTTGGCTTGTTTGTTCGGTTCCAAGGCAAGTTTCCTCTGTCGACGTTAGCTACTGACACAGCGCGTGATCCGTGGCTCATACGCATGCTCATCGACAAACGTTTCGCTCTGCACGAACACGCCGGCCGAGCCACCGCACGGATCGTAGACGCGCCCCTTCGGGCCTATAGACCGATGTTCTATCCAATTGAAGTAGGGGTGCTAAGCAACTTCATGGAACGTGGAAACTACTCAACGAGAGCATGAGTAAGGGGACGTAAGGTACTCGCGAGGAAATCAAGGCCAAGCAACGGAAAATCGGTGATCGAGAGATGTGAATTCGAAACTATCGGTGGCTCAATTCGACACGCGAATTGCTGCAAATCAATTGAGGTTCTTGATACGAATATTGCGAATTAAGACGCGGTCGCCGTGGCCGAGGAAGCCGATGTGACCGGATTTTCGTTTCAGGCCGGGGTGGTCGGCACCGTCTTGCGTTCCATTTCTTGTCGCGTCATCGAGATCGCAATCGACGATTGATTCACCGTTGAGAATGACTTTGATCCGGCGGCCTTGGACCGTGACCTCTTGCTGATTCCATTCTCCCAGCGGTTTGAGGAATTCTCGTCTTGCGGGCTGAATGCCGTAGACCGATCCGTGATATTGGTAGGGTTTCAGCGTTTTGTACTTCTCCGCGGTGTTGTCGAGGATCTGCAACTCGGTGCCGTCCAGATGCAGGTTGCCGGTGGCTCGCAACGGGCAGCGGATTCCTAGGCCGTTGTTGGCTCCGGCAGAGAGTTGAAACTCAAAGCGAATGACGAAGTCCGCGTATTCCTTTTCGGTGAGCAAGTTGCCGGCAGTTCCCTGCACGCAAGCGATCGCTCCGTCTTCTACTTGATAGGCTTTCTTTTCGCCGACCCAACCGTCGAGCGATTTGCCATCAAACAGTTTGACGAAGCCCGTCTCGTCAGACTTCTCTTCGGCGGTGGTCACCCCGAATTGACAAAGGAACAATATCGTCAGCAAAGAGACACAAGATCGTTTCATGAAGTGGTCCTTTTTGTTGAATGAGAAGCCTCAAATTCCGCGTTCTTCACACCATTACGTTGCTGCTTCAATCCATGAGTTGAAGGACGACGCTGAGAAACGATGCTTTTGAGGCGGCCCTTGGTCGCAACCAAAAGTTACGGGAAAATTCCAAGGCGTCGTTGATCATTAGATTGATAGAGTCGTTAGCCATCTTCTTTTCGGAGGCAACGACGCCATGAACGAGTTTATCAGCAAGCATCAGGATTGCATTCTAGGAACACTGGTTGATTTTGATCGAATTCAGTTTCGTGTGACGTTTCGCTTTCTAGCAGTGCCCAAGTTGATGATGAGTTGGCTGATCCGCCAACACCAAGACTTTTCATCAAATTGCCGCCAATATCTTCTCAAAAAACAAGACGTTCATCGTTTGTAGGGCAGAGAGGAGTGAATCCGAACTTTATCGCGGCGTCACCTGGGTTTGGTTTTGGATACGGTCGCTGGGGTGAACGATGACGGTGTCGGTTTCTACCAGTGAGTCGTCGAGCACTTCCGCTTCCAGTCCGTTGCGGCGGCCGATCGTGATGCGACGCTTGTGAGCCAGTCCCTCTTTGACCACGAAGGCACACCAACCGTCACCGTCGCGGAACAACGCACCGGTCGGCACTTTCAGCACATCCGACTTTTCCCAAATCACGATCTTTGCCTCGACACGGTATCCGTCGCCAAGTGTCGGCCGAGCGGAGTATGGATCGTCGAATTGCGCGATCACATGTACGCGCTGTTCCTCAACGCCGAGCGCCGACATTTTCATGAAGCCCGACGGTTCCACCAGCCTCACGTGAGCTTTCAGCGGATGCTCGCCCCCCCAGTGTTCCAGAAAAACGATTTGACCCGGCAGAATTTTCACGGCGTCGGTTGAGAGGACTTCAATGTCGATTTCCAAGTCGCGAGGGTCGCCGATCTCGATCAGCGACGTTCCCTGCTGCACAATCGTTTCGCTTTCTTGAATGACCTTCATCACCACCCCGTTGATTGGCGAGGTGATCCGCATCTGCCATTTCTCCGCTTCACCCGGTGGCAGCGGCTTCGATCGCAATAGCGCCGCGCGCGCCACCTCGAATTCGTACCGAGCAATCTCTTCGCCAAACTTTGCGGCATTCAGTTCTTCCACGCGAGATCGCACGAGCATTTCAGCGTCTTCTAACTCTTGCTTGGAGTTCGCTCCTTTGCCGGCCAGAGATTTACGCCGACCGAGGTCTGTCCGCGCCCACTCCAAGGCGACGACGGCCTTCTCTCGCATCGCCCCGGAATTCTTGGTCGTGGCTTCCGTCGCCTTGACACGCATCTCGGCTTGAGCGATCTGTCGCGAATCGAGCAACACGGGATCAATCGGATCGATCAACGCCAACTCGACGAACGGCTCGGACCGGTTGGCCAGCGATTGAAACGCCGTCGGGTCGATTCGTTTCGGCGGCGGATTCTTGGAGTCCAACGATTCGCCGCCATGCCCGTTGTCGTTCGCCTTGTCTAGCTCTGGGTCACCGATCATCTCGCGCGGATCGCCGTCTCGTGCAACCGGCACGTCCGACCAATTGCTATCCGGAGGCGTCGCGACCGGATCGCCTGGCCGTACTTTGATCCGATGCAACCGTCCCGCCAGCGGAGATGAAATCACATACCGATCCCGCACGCGAGTCTTCCCGTCCTCCGACACCGTGACCGCCAGATCACCTCGGTTGACCTGGGCCACATCCACCGGAATCGGCTTGGGCAAAAAGCCATACACCACCGCCCCGACAATGCCGACGAAGATCAACAACCACGCAAATCGCTTGAAGAACCGAAACAAGAGACACCTTTCAGGAAATCCTCAGACCGGGATCATTTCGCAGACTGGGGTCGGGGGTTGGTTTTTTGAAATTGGCGGGCATTGAGTTTCATTCGCGAAAGACGCCGCTTCCCGTCAATTTCAAAAAACCAAACACCCGTCCAATCGTTCGCGAAGTAAAGGAGTTTACCGGCTGATCGCTGCAAATTCTCGAATTGTTTCTGCATTTCGACTAGGCCTTAACGATTCGAGTCCAACTGTTTCACAATTTGGGCAGCGATCGCAGTGGCTAAGATCTCGTCACCCGTCGGATTCAGATGGCAACAGTCATCGACGTACAGCTCTTCCGGATGATCTGCGAAGAGTTGCGTCAGGTCCGTGAATGCGACTGCCGCCGACCGCAGCGATTCGGCCTTCGAGCGCATGATCGGATAACACTGCTGAACCGGAATCCGAAATTCGCTGTCTTCGTTGATCGCGAGTTTGGCTTCTTGCGATCCAATCGGCTTGGAGTTTGGGAGGTATTGATTCGGTTGCAAGAAGTGAAAGTACTGCGCGCCGTGCTGATGACAAATTGCGTGCAGCAGGACCGACGATCGGTACCAAACATCAATGCAGTGCTCAAACAACAATTGATCGGAATCAAACTTTTCCGGCGGTCCCGAAACGCAATAGCTCAGTTCCTCCGCCGCCACTTTCGAGATCACATCGGATTGCTGGCGAATCGACTGTTCGAGGCGACCATTGCAAATACTCCACAGCAAACCGCACGTCGACGAATACTTCCAGGGAAACGAACCAAACGCGATCGCGTTGTCACACTGTCGCTCGCGCAGATACGTGACCAGTCCGACCATGCGGGTGATCCGCAAATTCCCTGCCGCCGAAATCAGTAATACGGTTCCCAAGAATTGTCCGCGCGTTTGGTCGGTTGAGGGCGTCGGCATTTGCCGCGAAATCGGGCTTCCGAATCGCGCGGTTATTTCTTGGGATGCGTATAAGTTCCATTTCCGAGGATTCGCCGCCGCGACGCCAAACGGGACGTTGTCCATTTTTGCCAACGCCGATTCATTCACGCCATCCAGATTGATCACGACGTCGAATTCCGCCCCCAGCGACATCAGGTAGTTGATCGTCATAAGTTGTTGCGGTTGCTTGAATCCGTCGACGGCTAGGCGGACGAAACGAAACGACTTGCCGGCAAATCGCGGCGACTTGCGCAATTCTTGCTCCAAAACCGGACCGGCATTCATCGTCATTTGACGTGCCACCGAACCACCAAGAATCGCGACGATCACTCGATCGGGAGCACGACGATGAATTGGCGGGGCGTCGTCCATGAAACCGAATTCCGTGACGCGGAACTTGCCGGCAATCGTCAGTTGTCCGCCATCATTTTTCGGTTGCACCACCGAGCCGATATACGGATGAATCATCCCCGGCAAAGTTCTTTGCCGAAACGGGGCCGCCGGGTCTTGATCCAAAATATGTTGGCGGTGCTTCGCCAATCGAGAGATTGATCCGTGAACGAACCAAATGCCAACAATCGAAGCGAGTTCCGTGACTGCCACGACACCAACCACAACCACCGCGATAAAGGCTAAACGTTTCCGTCTCGAAAGCATCAAACTCGCTCCTACTCACTCTCTCGTTTTCAACACGGCGATCAAGTCCAAATGATCGAGTCGGCGGCGAACGAGCAGACCGGACAAGATCGCGGCGATTAACACGACGGTCGTCGAAAACGCATACGTCGCCGGTTCGATGATCAGCGGGATGCGGTACAACTCGGTGTCCATGAACCAACAGACCAACGCTCCCAAGCGGTTGCCGATGAACAAACCCAACGGAATTGCGGCCAAGGTTAGAATCGCCAGTTCGCCCAGTAGAATGCGACTGATCTCCGCACGAGTCAGCCCCAGCACGCGAAGACTCGCCAGTTCGCGGCCTCGTTCCGACAGTGCGACTCGGGCGGTGTTGTACACCACGCCAAACGCGATGATGCACGCGAATACGACGTTGAAGGCTTGCATCGTCAGCAGATTGTTCATGACCGTGTCGCGAAAGCCCTGAATCGACGCTCTTTTCAACATCACGCTGGCGACTCGCGGGGTCGCCTTCAGTCGGCGATACAGATCGCCAACGGCATTCGGATCGGCCGTGATGGCGATGCTCGTCAACGCCGGAGCTTCACCGACCAGCCGATTGATCGCTCGCGCGTTCATGTAACAGACTGTGCCTAGATACTCCGTGTTCAACGCGGCGATTCGCACCGGCCGAATCCGTCGAGTTCCTTCCAGCACTTCCAGCGTCAGTGTGTCACCGACATGCACATTCAGCACTTGAGCCAGTTTGGAATTCAGCACGATCCCGTCAGACGGCGTTTCAATGTGCCTCCCTTGCTCGTCGATCACATGCACCAGACGAGCGTCACCGGCGATCCCTTGCAGATACGTTCGCCGCGAGACATGCCCGTTAATCAACTTGATTCCCACCCCGCGCCGACCTTCTGCCGAGATCACTCCCGGCAGTTGAGCCACCTCGTGCAACACCTTGAAGGACGTCGGCTCGATCAGCGACACGTCGATGTCATGCCGGTTGATGTATTGAAACTGCATCCCCACTAGCCATTCCAGCGAGTCGGCCGAGAAGCGCCCCAGCACCAGAATCGCCGCCGCCATCGCGATGCCGCAAATTGACAGAATCGCCTTGACCGGCCGCCGCTCGATGTTGCGCAGCACGATCCGCCCGATCTGCGAAAGCCAACTCGCCATGCCCAACCGTTCAATGATTGTTGGTCGAAAGTCACCAGGCGGTTCCGGCCGCATCGCTTCCGCCGGAGGCAACGTCACCGCGCGACGCACCACGTTCAACGTCCCCACCATCGTCAGCGACGTACAGACCGCGAACGCCCCAACGATCACCTCCGGCGGCAAGTGATAACGCAGTTCGGGATATCGGTAAAACTCGGCGTAGATCGTCATCATCTTCCGACCAAGGATTGATCCAACGAACGTCCCTACAATCGACCCGATGACGCAGACCAACATCACCAACTTCAGATAATGCCGCCCAACCGCCCAATGCGAATATCCAAACGCCTTCAGCGCCGCGATTTGATCGCGCTGCAACGCGATGATACGAGTCAGTACGACATTGAGTAAAAACGCCGCCACACCCAAAAAGATCGACGGCACGATCATTCCCATCCGCTTCAAGTTGCTGATCTCGTCCGACAGAAACCGATGCGAGATTTGATCCGCTCGCCCATATGATCCGAATCCACCATGTCGCTCAATCAGAGTGTCGAGCCGCCGCGTCACTTCCCCCTCCGACGCACGCGGCAGCAACTCCATGATCACATCGTTGAACGCTCCTTTCATGTCGTAAGCTGCCTCGAGTGCCTCCCGGCCGATCCACAAAATGCCGAAACGTTTGTCATCCGGCACGAGCTGCCCGTACTTGATTTGATAAACCCACTCCGGCGACAGCGCGACACCCACGATCCGCAGCTTCTTTTTCTTGCCGTTGATCACCGCCGCAATCTGATCGTTTAGTTGCAGCTTGTGAGCCTTCACGAACCCTTCGCTGGCGAGCACTTCATCATCTCGCCGCGGTTCGATGTATCGCCCTTTCCGCAAGAACAGCGAGCACAGATCGGTCGGTTGCGGATGTTCCGGGATTGAAATCAACCGTCCCGCCACCGGCTCCGCGAACGACGCCACATCCAGCGTCACGTCCACGACCACGCGCGTCTGCACACGAGCCACCCCAGGAATCTCTTCAAACCGATCGGCCAACGACAGCGGAGCACGCTTTAGCCGAGCGAATACCTGGGGAAACCGATTGGCTTCATAAAATCCATCCATCGTCCGCTGTAACGACACCATCGCGCTCGTGGACATGACAAACGTCGCAACCCCGCACGCCATAACGGCGCAAATCGCCAACACCTGCCCCTTCATGAGCCAAATGTCACGAACTAATTTTCGGTCGATCGCACGCATGACGACAGCTTATGGCCACAACCCGTCTCAACGAAATGCCGATCATACAAGTGAATTGTCGTGATACGCATTCGCTCATTCACTCATTGGCCAAACATTCACTCGCTCGTATGTTGAAACCACAGCCCAGCGGATGACAGAGTTTTGGGTTGTGGTTGTTAGTGAGGAGCGTTGAACACTCGCTGTGGCTGGACCACTCGCGCTAGATTGCTCCCTCCGAACTTTGACATGAGAGATCGTTACATCTTGGCCCCTGAGGTCTGATCACGAGCGTTTCCAGTCAAAGGCCAGCGGAGGAGTCTCATGACAATCGTTTTTCCGGTTCTTTCTGGGGGAGGTTGTCATGTCTCAGGTGAATGCTCCTGCGTCAATCGGAGCGGTGTCGCTCGGAGTCGGGGTTGATACGGCTCGTTATGGTCATCACGTCTCCTTTTTGGACGAGCAGAAACGATCTGCCGCCAAGTCGTTTCACTTCACCGAATCGGCGGCGGGATATCAACAGTTCCAAGCGGTCTTGCAGAAGCTGGCGGAAAAACATCCGGGAGTTCACTTTCACATTCGGCTGGATGCCGCTGGGCAATATGCCGAGAACCTCGTGCAGTGGCTGCATCGGTTGCCGTTTGACACCACGATCTCGGTGGGGCAACCGGCACGCAACAAAGCGTACCGCCAGGTTCACTTCGACAAGCGTAAAGCCGATCCCGTGGAGAGCCTGGCGTGTGCTCGATTCGCGATTGTCGAACGGCCCGCCGCCACGCCGCACAATCCGCCGGAATTCCAGCAACTTCGCGATGCCGTCGCTCTGATGGAGTCTTCGGCCAAACAGCGGACACGGTTGATCAACCAACTGCATGGGCTGTTGGCGCGGGTGTTTCCCGAACTCGCGGTACATGTCACCGACCTGTCCGCCAACTGGGTGCTGAGCTTGCTGGAAAAGTATCCGACACCGGACAAACTGGCGCGCGCCAAGCCGGAAACATTGATCAAGATTCCGCACTTGGCCGCAGACATGGCCGAGACCTTGCGAGCTGCGGCTGCGCAATCGACCGGCTCCAACGGCGGCCCCATCGCGGCGGAACTGATCCTGCAAAAAGTCCACGCGATTCGGCAAGAGCAAGCCGCCTTCGCGGCGCTGGCGGACTTGGTCGAACAAGCGTGGCAGGCACTTCCCGAGGGACCGGCTCGCCGAGTGCGAACGATTCCCGGTATCGGCCTACAAACCTCCGCCGCGCTGGTGGCCAAGATCGTTTCCATCGACCGCTTCGCCACACCGACCGCCTTGATTGGTTATTTCGGCATCTTCCCCGAAGAGGTCGATGTCTCCGGCACCGACCGCCAAGGGAATCCCAAGAAGGGGACCGAAATCCACATGAGCCGCAAGGGCAACGATCTCGTGCGACGCTTGCTCTACACCGCCGCTCAATGTGCGGTCTCTTGGAACCCACCGGTCAAAGCGCTGTTCGCACGCCAGCGCGCCGAGGGCAAGGAATACAACCTCTGCCTCGGACATTGCATGGCCAAACTCCTCCGCCAAGTCTTCGCGGTGTGGACGAAGGATTGTGACTTCGATCCCGACTTTGAATCTCGACCGAAAGCGATCGCCGAGTCCGCCGCGAACGAATCTGTGGCGAACGAATCGGTCGCGGAAGAATTCCCACCCACCGATCCCGCCGCGTGTGAAATGAAAACGGTCGTGGGCCACAAAAAAGCGGTCAAGCCGCACAAGAAAGTAGTCACCACGACCGGTAGCAAGATATCCCCAGCACCCACTGCGATCAACGAGCCAGCTCCAGTCCTCGCCCACGCGGTGGATCGGCTCACCGTCTCGCCTCGGCGATCTCACCGGGATATTCTGACCCTGCCGGGAGAAACGGAGTCGAGCTCTGCTGAGGAGCAACTCGACAAGGGATAACCCGGTCAGAGGTGCGTCAAAGCGCCGGCCCCGGCCGAGCTTCCTCCGCCGGGGCACTTTGAACACCTCTGCAATGCCTCAGAAAACCTCTTTTCCAAAACACTGACACTTCCAAGCGGCCACTCATAACCCAGAAGAAACAAAGGCGTCATCACGCCCGACGCCATTGACTCTCGACGTTACATCTTGCGCTTCGGACTTGTATTTTAGCCATGAAACAATTCAGCGAGCTTCGGCCGGCAGATCGACAAAATACGTTTTACCGTCGGTCGCAGTCGCAGCGAGCTTTGATCCCGCCGCGATGTAGTGTCCGCCATAAGTGATCGTCGGCAGCTTCGACGAGAAGACCGGTTTGCCGGCGGCAACGTCCCAGATATTGATCGAGCCGGTGTAGCCGATGCTCAGCAGTTTGTTGCCGGCGGCGTTGAAGCGAACTCGATAAACGTCGTCCTTGTGGCCATCTAGTTTCTTAACCGGATCGGGCGAGTCGATGTTCCACACAAAGATTGGCCGATTCGGGCCGAGGCCGACTCCCGCGCCCGCGATCGTCCGACCGTCGGGGCTGAGCGCGACCGAGTACACCGGATACTCCGGCCCTTTGAAGACGCGGACCTCCGCGCCGTTTTCGACATTCAGCAGCTTGACCGCTTTGTCCGAACAGGCGATGACCAGCGATTTGTTATCCGGCGTGAACAGCACTCCGTAAACCGGTTGCGGCTGAGTGCTGACGATTCGCAGGGCCGCCTTCTTTTCGACATCCCACAACCGCACGGTCTTGTCGTTGCTCGCCGAAGCAAGCAGTTTGCCGTCACTGCTGAACGCGACCGAGTACACATGCGAAGCGTGCCCCACCAGATTCGCGGCAAACGATGTCGCGGCCACTTCCCAAATCTTCGCGCTCCCGTCAGCCGAGGCCGACACGAGCGACCTATTATTCGGTGCAAACGCGACCGCGCCAACAGCCCCCGCGTGGCCGACCAACGTTTGCGAGATCGGCCGCACGACGGCATCGGTCGGTTGCGGATTCGGTGGTGTCGGATCGAACGCACGCAGCGCGTGATCGGCTCCGGCCGCGAGCAGCTTCGTGTTGTCCGGGCTGAACGTCAGCCGTACGACTTCGGCCGGAGTCTCGGATTTCGTTTGAGCCTGCGCGTTGTTCAAGTTCCAAACACGAACCGTCTTGTCCGCTCCGCCAGCCGCGATCTGCTGAGCATTCGGGCTGATCGCGACCGACAACGCTCGGCCAGTGAGTCCCACAAACGTCCGCATTGGGTTGCCGCTGTTTGTGTCGATTAGCTTGATCACGCCGTCCTCGCCCGCGATCGCGTGCCACGCGCTGTTCGAGGCCAGCGCCAAATCGTTGACTCGCTTTTCATCGCCGATGCTGACGAGTTGCACCGACACCGCATCGACCTTGATCGTCTTGTCGGCTCCGGCCGAAACAAGCGTTTTGTTGTCGGGATGAAACGCCACGCCATTCACGGCTCCCGTGTGATGCACGAAAAACTGAAGCAACCGCTTCGTCGGCAAGTCCCAAACGCGAACGCTGCCGTCGGCGCTCGATGTCACGACCTTGTTGACCTCGCGATTGAAGTCGCAGCCAGTCAGTTTGTCGGCATGACCCGCGAAAGCTGCCACCGCCGCCCCGTCAGCGACATTGAAAATCCGAATTTGCTTGTCGTCCGTTCCAACCGCCAACAAAACATTGTTGATCGACACCGACAAACACGTCGCTGCTCCCGGCAGATCCAACTTGCGAACCATCGCTCCATCGGCCGCGTTCCAAATCTTCACAGACTTGTCCGCGCTGGCCGTAACGAGATTCACTCCGTTCGGCAAGTACGCAACACCTGCAATCGCCCCACCGTGTGGTGCGAGCGCTCGTAGTTCCACGCCGTCCACCGTTTTGTAGATTTTGACCGCACCGGTCGCATCGCCGACCGCGACTTCTTGATGATTCGGATGTACCGCCACCGACGTGATCGCCCCCGCCTGTGCTGCGAACGCTTTTACCAGCATGCCGTTGTTCGAGTCATACAGTCGAGCGATCTTGTCGGCGCAACCGGTGAGCACCCACGCCTGGTTCGGACTAAACGCGACGGCGGTCACTGCGTCCGGATGCCCATCGAGATTCCGCACCGGCTGCCCGTTGTTTCGATCCCAAATCCGAGCCGTCTTGTCGGCCGAACCGCTCACGATCCAATTCCCATCTGGCCGCAATGCCACCGCCCCGATCGCTTCGCCATGCCCCGCGATATTCACCACCGGCGGCAACTGCACCGGCCAGCGCTTCACGAGTCCGTCCGCTCCGGCCGTCAGAAAAAAGCCGTTGTTCGGAGCGAATGCCAACCCGGTCACTTCGCCCGTGTGAGCGCCGACTGCTTGCACCGCCACTCCGTCTGCCAAATTGAAGAGCCTCACGACCCCGTTCGCATCCGCCGCCGCAACTTGGAGATTGTCCTTGCGAACATCAACGCGAGTGATCGCCGCCGTACACCCGGCAATGTCGCGAACCGGCTTCCCGTCCATACCGTTCCAAACTTTGAGCAACTTATCCGCGCCACCCGTCACGATAAAGTTGCCGTCCGTCGTCATTGCCACCGAAGCGACCGCTCCTTGATGTCCCGCCAGATTCAACTGCGGCGAGTTGTTTGGAACTTCCCAAAGCTTGATTGTGTTATCGAGTGACCCGCTGGCGATTAGTTTGTTGTCCGGCGACACCGCAACGCTGAGCACCAAGCCGGTGTGTCCCAACATCGTCTTGACCGGCTGCAACGTTGCCGCATCCCACAGCCGCACCGTTTGATCGAAGCTCCCGGTCACCAGCCATTTGCCATCCGGCGACGGCGTGATGTCATAAACCGGCTCGGTATGCCCCACCAATTCGGCCGCCTCTGCCACGACGAACAACAACGCACATACGGCGACGCAGTTTAAGAGATAACGCATGATGGCGCTCCAAAGAGATTTCGTTCGGTCCGAGCAGCACGACGCTCCGCAGTTCAGGTAGCATGGCTGGAATGTATCGTGGTCGCTGGAGCGGGAACGACTCCACTGTGCCTGAGCAGCGAATCGACACCTGACGTCTCGATCATAACGGCATAATTCATCGAAGACCTCATTTCGAACCGGCTTGTTTCAGAATGCCGTTTTGCGTTCCTCGCGGGACGGGGATATTCTCGCCACAAAGACGGACGGGCAAGAGTGCCGATCCTACAGATACTTACAATGGCGG
>JANMIF010000013.1:0-5150 GCA_031375695.1 Planctomyces sp. | reverse complement strand
GCATCGGATGGTCCACGAGGGAGTTCGCTGGTTCAGCGGCCTATTGGCTGGCTATGTGACAATGGCCTTTCTGCTAACCGCGTTGCACACTGCCGCTCTGCCGCGCGAGTTTCTGGGCTTTCGGGCGGAACGCGCGAATTTTTTTGCGATCGCTCCCGACCGACAATGGCTGGGCTTTGTGCAATACGTCACCGAGAAAGTCTGTGTCTCGTCACCTGCCCGCCCATTCGACGGCCCACAGATCAAGTTGGGTGATGCGAACGATCCCAACCGAATCCAGAACGACACTTGGCCGTCTTTCCCAATTCGGTACGCCACGCGCCGCGAACGGATTGCCGCCCCACCTGCGCCAAGACCCGCTCAAGCGGTTCAGCCGCAACAACCCAGCGGCGCTCCCGCGTTCTGATTGTAGCGAGAAGCTCCGCGTCCCGATTCACGACGCGTAGCTTCGTGCCACATTGGTTACGCTCCTTTGCGTTTCGTCAACTCGCCGTGGACGTGTTCGATGTTTTCCGTCTGCTTTTTCGCTTCGACGCCGGTCCACTCTTTGTACCACGGCAAATCGTATTGCTTCTTGATGTCATCCAGCGACGTTCCCTTGTCGATGAATCGCTGGATCGCCTCGCGGAGTTCCACGAAGTACCGCTTTTGCGTGGCGACCAATTCCTTGCCGGACATCTCGCCATGGCCGGGACAAATCGACTTGACCGGCAACTCCTGCATTTTGCTGAGCACGCCGATCCAACTTTCGGTGTTTGAGTCGCCAGTGTAGTTGAAGGCTCCGTTTACGCAGGCGTCGCCGGTAAACAAAATGCCGTGTTTCGGCAACCAGGCGACCGCATCGCCGGCCGTGTGAGCGTGGCCAAAATGAATCAGCTCAACCCGCTGCGTCCCGTCGTCGATCACCAGCTTCGTCGGGAAGTATAACGACGGCGGAGCGTACTCAAGATTTTTGTACTCGTCCGCTTTGTCCGCATTTTTACGAGTTTGCTCGAAGCCAGCCAGCCCTTTGGTTTCGAACAGCAACTTGCTGTTTTCCGATGCGATCGGAGCAATTCCTTGCTTAGCGAAGATCGGATTTCCGTCGGCATGATCGCCGTGATAGTGCGTGTCGAACACATACCGAATCGGCTTATCAGTCGTCTTTCGAATCTCCTTGATGACCGCTTCCGCCTGACTGGGAAAGCTAGCTTCGATGACCAACACGAAATCCTTGAAGATCACCCAGCCTTGATTGCATCCGAGGAACTTCGGTTCGGTTTCCATCTTGCGAAAGAACACGCCCGGCGCGATCTCGGTGATAACGGTCTCCGTTGGCTTGAACCAGCCAGACGCCCAACCAGAAAAACACATCAGCACAGCTACGGATAGAGTCATCAACAGCAATTTGCGAGATCGCAGCATGATTTCCTTTCTTGTTGACTTTTTTGCGTTTTCGGCGAGCCGACCATTACCACAACGTGTAACCGCCATCAATCACGATGGCGGCTCCCGTAACATACCGAGCCGCATCGCTGGCCAGATACACGGCCAACGGTCCCAAGTCCTCCGGACGGCCGAAGTCGCCCGCTGGGATTTGTTCTTTGAATGTCTCGATCACGTCGGGATTCTGAGCGGCCCAGCGGACATTCGGCTCGGTCATGAATCCGCCGGGACAAATCGAATTCACCGTGATCCGATGGGGTGCCCAATCAGCCGCGACCGCGCGAGTGAATTGAATCACGGCGGCCTTTGACGTTTCGTAACTGCGTCCGCCGATCCCGCGATTCGCCACCATGCCGGAAATTGACGCGATGTTGATCACCCGGCCTCCCGTGCCGCGGCGAACCATCGCACCACCAATCAGCTTCGTACACAGAAACGTACTTGTCAGGTTGATGTCCAGAATCTGTTGCCATTGATCGAGCGTTTGATCCTCAACCGGCACATTGATCCGCCGGCCGCCGACATTGTTGATCAAGATGTCGATCGGCCCAGCTTCGTCGAGCGCCCGCTGGCAGATCGTATCACATTCGCTCGGCACGCCGACGTCACCAACAATCGCGTGAGCCTTCCGTCCCAGTTCGCGAACATCAGCCGCAGTCTTCTCCAAGCTCCGTTGATCCCGGCCAACCAGGACCACATCCGCACCGGCATCCGCAATCGCCAGCGCCATCTCCCGCCCTAGCCCACGACTTCCGCCGGTGATGAAGAGGTGGCGACCATCCAAGCGAAATCGGTCTAAGACACTCATGGCTGATCCTCTCGCTCGCCCTCAAGTTCCAATGACGTGTCAATTTCGTTGGCCAGTAAGGAGGGATCGTGTTCTGGGAGTTCGCTGCCGGCTGGCCGCACGCCGCCCGGTTTGCGATACACAAATATCTCCATGTGCCCGAAGGGCCAATGCCGCTCCAATTCCCATGGCCCCGGCATAACGAACTCGGGCAGTCGCGGAGTTCGCAGAACCAGCCGAGCACCGGGCGCGGTGATGCCGTCTCGCGCCAGTTGCTTGAGCACGCGAGACAGCTCCGAACCGGGACCGAGGTCTTCGATCATTACGAACGGCGGATCGAAAAAGATCAACTCGAACGGAAGAAACCGCGACGAGTTCCCTTTCGGCCGGAATGAGCAGCGAAAGATATCGGTCTTCCAGCACAGGCAATCCGCCTCGGCCCCCAGCGTTGCGACGTTTCGTTTCAGCAACTCAAAGGCCCGCGAATCCTTTTCCAAAAATGCGACGCTCACGGCCCCCCGACTGAGCGCCTCAAATCCGATGGTCCCAGTCCCCGAGAAGATATCTGCCACTCGCAGCCCTTCGACCGACTCGGCCAGGCGCGAGAACAGCGTCTCTTTCACATAGTCGGTGATCGGTCGAGTTGTCAGCCCTGGATTGGCCAACAATTTTCGCCGCCGATATCGCCCCGCAATGATCCTCATTAGTTGCCTTCGTCCCAGCGATTCGCCATGTCAAAGATTCGTCGTAGTCAATTGCACTCGGCGACCAGCGGTCCCGCAAGCTCGTTCAAGAAGAATAATCGGCCGGGCTGAGTCGGCATGTAGGTTGACGGAATCCACGGCGACGGACCGTGACGCAGCGTCATCCACAGGCTGAGTCCCTGCCACATCATACCGCGACCGAGCGTGCCATCCGCACCGCCGATGATTTTGTCGGCTGCCAAAAACAATCCGGGGCCAATCGTATTTGCGAAGGCCGGGACCAGTGTCGTGCGGCTTTTGAAACTCGTGATCGCGTTTTGTTCGATCGTCAGGGGATGCAGCTTCGCGCCGAGTCGATGAGTTTGCTTCTTCCAGTCCGCTTCGGATTTGAACTCGGCTGCGAAGTGAGGTTCCCAAAACGCGATGTGACAGACACGCCCGATGCCGAAGATCACGGACAGCTTGGCTCCTTTGGCTCGCAGTTCACCCATGCGGTCAGCGTACGTCGGCAACAGTTTTTTTGTGGCGAAGTTGCGTTGATTCTTTGGGACCGTCAACTTGCCGAGCGGTCCGTAAAACGCTTGCTCCATTGCGTACTGAAACGCCCCGGAGTTCGTCGACGGAAGTGTGTTGCCGGCAGAGTCCGACCATTCATCCATGTTGAATCCGTAAACGTGCTCGCAGTTGACGTTCCATTCTTTCAAGAAGTACACAGCCCAGCGATACATCCCCATCGGTCCGACGGGCAGAATTAGCATCGCTTTCTCGCCGGCATCGCGAGCCAGACGGATCGTAAATGCGATCTCGTGGCCGAGCATCATGTCGAAGTCGGCGACCGACGTGCAGGCGATCGGCTCAAACTTCTTGTGCCAGAACTTTTGCCGATTCGTAATCGTCGCCGGATCCGGATCGACACACGCATCGATCTTGGCCAGATCCCAGCCGCCTGGGAAAAAGTTTTCCATTAATGATCCCGACAACGTACTCAGCAAATCCATGAGACTGCTCCTTGAGGCAATTGAAAGTTGTGGTGAATACGCGACGCAGTTTGTCGCGTCAGCACACTAACCCGAAGCGTCAGCGAGGGCGAGCGTTCCATCGAAGCTCAGCCGTCTGACCGTTACCAAAAGCAACAGGCCGAGCAAAACTGCTCGGCCTGTTGGCTTTCGATTGCTTGGAATTCAATCGTTACTTGGACTTCTTCGCGGCAGTCTTCTTGCCAGCGGCAGCCTTGGTCGATTTCTTCGCAGCGGTCTTTTTAGCAGCAGCCATTCTCAGATACTCCTTAAGTTCGGGTGCCAGGATCTGACCGTCGCCTCGTGGCACCCGTGGGCGAGAGACGGCATTCAGGATTCACTCCGTCGAATCGTGGTCAACCAATCAGGCCAACCGACCTCCGTGTCATCCCGACTGCTGACCTAACTTTCGTTGCGGCACATCGTGGGGACGAACACTTGGGTTCATCGTTCTACGTTTGTTTTGTACGGGCTTTGGAAAATGGCGTCAATCCCATCCTCTTACTTGGCAAGCCGTTGTCGAATTGCCTTCGGGCGTAACCTGATTTCCATTGCCCCTAACTTTTCGACGTAAAGCTGTGACGGTCATTAGGGGATTTCCATGAGTTGCGATTTTTTCATGGAATCCGGACGCGACTCGGAAGTCTGACCGCGTTCGATGAACAACATCAGCCGATACCGCGAGGCATTTTTCCCGAAGTTCGCGCGTTCGCTGCTTCACGCCGCTAGAGTTTGTCGTGAGAATCTCCGCCCGTTAAATGACAGTTATTCGTTCAACAATGTGAAAAGGAACGTAATGTTTGAAACTGTGACCGCTGCCCCGCCGGATGCGATCTTGGGGTTGACCGAAGCCTTTCGGAAAGACCCGCGAACCGACAAGCTCAACTTGAGTGTCGGTGTTTTCAAAGATGACAAAGGGCGGACCCCCGTCTTGAAGTGTGTCAAGGAAGCCGAGCGTCGATTGCTCGACGGTGAATCCACAAAGACATACCTCAGCATCGAAGGCCCCGCCGAGTATGGCCGCGCGGTTCGCGAACTGATGTTCGGCGCGGATCACGAGATCGTGAAATCGAATCGCGCCTGTACCGCACAGTGTCCTGGTGGAACGGGGGCGCTTCGCGTCGCGGCCGACTTCACTCGAAAGTTGTTTCCGAATGCGACCGTTTGGTTCAGCACGCCGACGTGGCCGAATCATCAAGGGATTTTCAAATCGGCCGG
>JANMIF010000579.1:0-13772 GCA_031375695.1 Planctomyces sp. | reverse complement strand
CTCTCCTCTTGGAATCCTCGATTCCAGAATCGGCAAAACTCTCTCTTATCCCACTGTCCAACTCTTGGGGTCCACTTCAAAACTCGCCCGACGGGAAGAGTGACTTCGTCCGCGACTGATACTCTTTGTCCGCATCGGCGTTCTTGAGCGATGAGACTCGGTTAAAGGTATTCAAGTTTTGAGCGATCCGGCAAAACAAACTCAGCCACTCGCGCTGCCATTCGGCCAGCTTCCGCATTTGTATCTGCTGGACTCGCGGCAATTGCGAACGATCGGGTCTCGGTGGCTCGATCTGCTCGTCGGTCAAATCGGGATGCGGATGCAAGAAGCGAATTGTCGGCGGCGGCGGCCAGACATCCGCCGGCTTGGCGTTTGAGGCGGATTCGATTGTTTTCGGCTTCGCGTTCCGCGCCACGATATGAAACAGCGGGCCACCCTGAGGCAGACTCAATCCTTGAGTTGTCGGCAGAACGCCCGGTTGCGGTCCCCGCAATCGAGCATGCACGATCGCCGATGTCCCGCACGGCGATCCATCCGGCTGACCGTCCCAGATCGCAATCAACAAGTGCGAGTAAACCGCGATGTACTCGCCAGCTCCGTAATAACGGCGGTAACGCAATCGTCTTGCCAAATCCGCGTCCGTCTCGTTCGGCAATCCCGCATCCGGTTGATTCGATCTGATGGCGAT
Organism: Planctomyces sp.; assembly: GCA_031375695.1. Classification (GTDB taxonomy): domain Bacteria; phylum Planctomycetota; class Planctomycetia; order Planctomycetales; family Planctomycetaceae; genus SXKJ01. The sequence continues at coordinate 13,084 of JANMIF010000579.1, read as the reverse complement.
GTCTTCGACCAACTTCACATCAAAGTCCGCAGGCTTCGCGACGGCCGATTGGCTTCGGATGCGCGACAACAATTCTTGAAACTTGGCTTGTCGAGTTTCTTTGGCAGAGTCCGGCTGCCCCGGTTTGCTTCGATCGAAGGTGGTCGCGTTGACGTACTCGTCGGCGGGATACGGCAACGGTGCTCGGACGGAAAATCCTGCTTGTTGGAACTCAGTTTCCAATGCGACTTCGGCAACCAAGCTGTCCGCTCCGGGAGCCAATGAAGACAAGATCACGATCGGCGTGTCTTCCAGTCCCGGCCAATGAGCCAACGTCTGCCGCAACGCATCATTGAGCGAGCGATCACACCGATGTGGGACCAATTGCCACAACAGCGATTCGAGCAACGTCACAGATCCCAATCCTTGTGGCGGTTGCAGATCAAGCCGTTTCGGTCCCCACTTCAGAAACCGGAACAATCGTCGGACCTGAGATTTCAAGCCGTCCGCGTCGTCCAATTCCATGTACCCGGTGACACCGACCAAGAAGGCCGGTTGCTCGGATGAGAAGTTCATCGCCAGTTCCTCCAGATGCTGAATTCTGGGGAATCGTAGAGTCGCGAATCCTGGCACGCGACTGCCTGGGCCGATCGGCTCACGACGAGGCGAGAACGAACCGGTTCACGGTGCGCTACCGATCGAACTCTTGGTCACAGGGGGCTCGAGCTGTTCGGGAATCTCCACCTCGGCCGGCGATTCGACAACCGGTTTTCCGATCGCGACCGGCGGCTTCTTCGGTTCGGGCAATTCGACCGATACCGGGAGCACATCCAACGGCTTATTCGACAGGTTGACGATCCAGCGGCGGACCGTGTGCATTTGCTCCGGTGAAAGACTGCCGTGCGAAATCCGCAATCCGTTGGCTTGTGGTTCGCCGCGCAACTTCATTAACAGCGGGCTGCTCAGCGGACGGTCCCGGTCAATGCGATCGAGCACGCTCGAAAGGTTTTTCTCAACCTGACTTCGTGAAGCTCGCTGGCCAACCTTGATGCGGTGTAGTTGAAAATCTTGCTTCGAACCTGGTCCGTGACATCCGGCGGTTGCGCAACGATTGACCAGCAACGGCTGGACCCGCGATGCAAATTCCTGAGCCGCCCCGCGCGGCAAGCCACCGAGCGGTTCGACCGTCGCCAGGCCTTTTGCGTCACCCAACATCGAAAAGGAACCGTCTTGACCGACTTTCACTCGCGGCAGTTCGCGAGTTGCCATCAATTTGTCATCCACGATTTGCAGCAGATTATTCGCGAGTTGCGATTCCGGTTCGAGCGACAGCGCCTTTCGCAATTCCTTGCGAGCCTCGTCGTTCAAACCGTTGGCGAAACACCAGCGACCGAGTTCGATGCGGGGAAGCGCTTGATTTGCGCAAGCTTTGCTCTGTTCGCGATACGCCGCCGGGAGATCATCGGCCATCAATCGCACCCGATCGAAAGCAAACACCAACTTTCCTTGCGGCTTCGTCAAGACATAACCGGTCATCGTCTTTTCGATCAGCCCGCGTTGCACGGTACCATCGTGCATCACCAGCACTCGTTCACGTGCGGGATCGTTGCCAACCTCGCGGTCGAGTGGCCGAGCTGGAAACTGGTCGGCAGCCAACAGCGACGACACACTGAACAGCAAAACCAAACCAATGCAGCGCCAAGAGATCATGGCATCCAGACCTTGATGGGGAGAGACGGACCGAGAAAATACGCCACGCCGCCGAAGCAGGTCAACGCGGGTTTCAACGCACAATCTGGCGAGAAGTTGGCCAATTCTGCCGGTTACGAATCGGGACTTCTTGATCTATGCCAGATGATCCGATATGTATTCTGCTCGCGAGAACGAACACCTCGCAGGCCCCACCGAATAATCCCACCTGAATGTCGCCGCTGGCGAGCGAAAAAATCTTCCGTTGATCCGAGGTAACGCTTCATGGCCTCATCGAACCGTATTGGTTACTCGGAGTTCCGCGAAACGCTGTTGTCACGACGCAGCTTCATTCGCGCCGGAGCACTCGGCTTCGTGGGGGGCGGACTGTCGCTGACGGATATCTTGCGAAGTGATGCCGAGACGAACGGCGCAGCTCGCAAAAACAACGTCATTATTTTGTGGATGCGCGGTGGACCTGCACATCAGGACATGTGGGATCCGAAGCCCGACGCACCCGTCGAATACCGCGGTGAGTTCGGTGTGATCCCGACCAAAGTCCCCGACATCATTCTGTCGGACATGCTGCCAATGTCGGCCGCGTGCATGGATAAGTGGTCGATTGTTCGCAGCTTGAATCATCACGACGCTGGGCATTCGACCGGCGATCAGATTTGCTTCACCGGCTACAACTCCGGCCCCAACGCCGATGAAAACATTCATCCAAGCTGCGGCAGTGTCGCGTCCGAACAGTTGTCGCACTTGAACCCCGACCTGCCGACCTACGTCATGATTCCAAAGCTGCTGCCCGGAGCTAACTCATCGTATCTGGGAGTCGCTCACAAGCCGTTCGAGACGCTGGCCGATCCAGCCGCCGAGGGTCCGTTCAAAGTTCCGAACTTCGCGCTGGCGGAGGGGATTACGGCCGATCGGCTCGGTTCGCGGCGCGACGTGCTGCAAGGCTTCGACCGGCTCCGCGCCGAGATTGATCGAACCGGCCAGATGACCGCGATGGACCGGTTTCAAAACACCGCCTGGGGCATCTTGAGTTCCAACGCCGCTCGCGACGCCTTCGATCTCGACGCCGAACCGCGTGACATTCGCGAGCGCTACGGCTTCATGCCGGCTTTCGATCCAAAGTCTGCCGACCGATGCGGTGCGCCTGCTTGGAGCCAGCGCATCTTACTAGCTCGGCGATTGGTCGAAGCGGGCGTGCGAATTGTCACCGTCGACGTTCGTTGGTGGGACACGCATGTCAAAGGCTTCGAATCACTGCGGCTCGGATTCCTGCCGCGCTGGGATCGCGCGTTTTCTGCATTGATCGAAGACCTCGATCAGCGCGGGTTACTCGACACCACCCTCGTCGTCGGCTGGGGCGAATTCGGTCGCACGCCGCGAGTCAACAACAACGCCGGCCGCGACCATTATCCGAACGTCTTTAGCGCGGTGCTCGCCGGCGGTCCGGTGAAAGGTGGCCGAGTCGTCGGTTCTTCCGACGCAATCGCCGCCTTCCCCAAGGCCAACCCGAAACGACCGCAGGACGTGCTGGCGATGATTTATCGCCACCTCGGCGTCGACACCAACCGCCATTACATCGACCGCGCTGGTCGCCCGCACCCAGTCCTCCCATTCGGCACGCCAATCGACGAGCTGTGCTGAGACATAGCCATTCCATCATCCGCGTCGGATCGCTTCCATTGGCGAGAGTCGCATCGCCCAGATCGCCGGATACAGCCCGCCCAGCAGACCCACTACGCCGCTGAAGATCACGCTAAACGCGAGCAACCCCGGACTGGCAAATAGATTGATGCGATCTGGCCATCGCGCGTTGATCGCCACCGTCGCGATCCAGCCGATCACGCTGCCGAGCAATCCGCCACTCAACCCCAGGGTCGCACTTTCGACGGTGATCAGCTTCAGCACGTCCCACGGAGTCCAGCCGTTTGCCTTGAGAACTCCGAACTCGATGACTCGTTCGGTCACGCTCATCAACATCGTGTTGACAATGCTGAGCACTGCCACCGTCATGCCGATGCCAGTCAGCACCGCTAGGATCAAGTTCAAGTCCTCGCTCATTTCCTTAAAGCGATCAGAAAAGTCCGAGGCGTTGCGAACTTCCACCGGCGACGGCGGCCTAGCCGGCTTCTTGACTGCGGCTGGCTTTTCGCCACCGTCCTCCGTTGTCGGGTTGTCCTTGTTCACGCGATCGGAAGTTTCGCCGCTCCCCGCGAACGTGCGCATCAGCCAACCGACGGCATTGCCCGGTTCCGATTTCTTTGCGCCGCTCGGCTGACCGATCCCAGCCAGAGCCAACAGCGACATCGGCGAAGTAGGGGTTGTCGTCAGCGGCCGATCACGCAGTAATTCCTTGACGTGCCGGCCGACTTCATCGTTCGGCAAGCTGCCGTCGGTCTCGATGTAAAATCCACTGACTGCTTCCGAATCGAACCAGCCCAGGTTGCGCAGCGTGTCGCCATCCAGCAGAATCGCCACGTCCAGCAGCAGTGACCCGACGTGATACATTCCGACGATCGTGAACTCGATCCCGTTGATCGTCATCATGTCGCCGACTTTTTTCTGATGCTCTTCCGCAATCTGTTTGCTGATCACGATGCGATTCTGACCGACGTCGTCCGGGGACAAGAATCGGCCGGCAATCAACGACTCCGTGTAAACTCCTTTCTTCAGCTTCAGCCGCGACGGAATATCCACACCGAACAAGAATCGCGGCGGAGCCATCACGGGCTTGTCCTCAATAATGTTGGCTCGCAACCAAATCTCCGGCGCGACCACGTATACGCCTGGCAGCTTTTCGAGATCGGCCTTCCATTTTTTTGGCAATCGCGAAAAGAGCGGGATCGGTGCCCCCGCCTGCATTACGATCAAGCCGGGAATACTTTTGAACGACCGGTCAAACGTCCGCTCCAACCCACGAGCCACCGAAAACAGCCCAACCATCCCCGCGATCGCGACCGTCAGTCCCAGCAGCGATAGCGCCGATCGAGCCGGCCGGCTGAACAGATTACGAACGGCAAATTTCCACATAGGGCGTCAACTCACGGCGTAGTGATTCAAATACGGCAAACTCGCCGCAGTCGTCGCGATGGCCGGTTTGTTATCGAGCAACTGGCCGAGAAAATCCCACTGGCCGGTGGTCAACGATTGCTTCTCGCTCGGGACCATCGTGACCTTGGTCAACAGCGAACCAGCTCGAACTTCACCCGCAACAATGTCCACAGTAATGGTCAGTTTTGGATCAGTCTGAATCGCCGCGATCAATTTTTCCAGATCGGCTCGCGCGGCACAGACGCACGGAATTCCTAGCGACGTGCAGTTGCCAAAGAAAATCTCGGCAAACGATTCCGCAACGATCGTCTTGATTCCCCACCTCAACAACGACTGCGGAGCATGTTCTCGCGATGACCCACATCCGAAGTTACGACCGGCCACCAACACGCTGGCTCCCTGAAATCGCGCATCGTCAAACGGATGCATCGCGTCTTGCTTGCGATCATCCTCAAACGCATGTTCGCCCAACCCGTCAAAGGTCACGCAGCGTAAATACCGAGCCGGAATGATCCGATCCGTATCAATATCATCCAACAACAACGGCATCGCCGTGCCAGAAACCGTCTCAATCTTTTGCACAAGAGTCTCCTTCATCGCGTCGATTTCGACCGATTCGATGATTTGATAGCGGTGAATTGTTCCTGAACTGGTCGCACGAATTGTGTTGTCCTTGCCGAGCAAAGACAAGAAAGCCAACTCATCGCGAGTAAACTGCTCGCGGACACACTTCTCGGCGGCAGCGGCAACGACCGACTCCTCTCGCTTTTGGTCGCATCAACGCCGACTGGACAACCCATTTTACAGGCGCCGATCGAGCAGCTGTAAAATACTGTAAATCGGTAAACCAAGAGTTGCGTCAAGCGGCGTTCGGATTGTTTTTCGCTATTCCGGCAGATATCCCCGAACATACTTCGTCAGATCGAGGCAATTCAGTTCATCCTTGATTCCTTCGATCGTCGGCTCGATTAGTGTGCGGGCGACCTCTTGCACGATCAAATCGGCAAAGCGTTTGCGTGCCCGACTGAGTTGTTTGCGAAACGCCTCTGGAGTGAGCGTTTGCCCGGTCAGATCGCTGATTCGTTTGGCGAGCGCGGGCGAATCTTCATCGGGGTACTGCGCCGAAACGCGCAGCGCCGTGCAGAACAAGTTGTTGGTCGTCCGCTTCTGATACTTGTCGAGCGACTTCCACGCCGCTTTCAAAATGCACTTCCGCCAGTCACTGGTCCATTCCAGTTGCGACGTTTCCGAGACCGGCATCCGCTCCATTCCCTCGGCCGACATCGGGACTTGATTCCGCCGGCATAGCCACTGCATTGCTGCGTTGCGCACAATCGTAATCAAGTAATAACGAAACTTTCCCTTGTTGGAATCCGCCGTGTGAAAGCCTTTCTGGACCATGCGGAGCATGAATTCCTGTTCGACTTCCTCGGCATCGTTTGGATCGTGGATCAGAGTGGCAATGTATTTGCGGATCGCTCGGCCATACCGCTTCACGAAGAGAGTCGGGTTATTGACCGCAGTCCAACGAGTAGAGATCCGATTCAACCAGAGGCGCTGTCCGGTCTGAGAATACGACTCACCCGCCCGACTGAAGTCGGGCGACGGGGCGGAGTCTTCGGAAATCACGTCTGAATCCATCATCAAGTCTCGCGAAGAAAGTGCGATCGAATCGGTGACGACGTCGCGATCAGGATAAACCTGTCGCCACGAAAACGCACCTTAATCTCCCTCGGTCAAGTCGGCCGGGAAAAACGTGATCGACAACGGATAGTCCCAACACTGGCCTTCCGACGCTCGCACTGCCCCGATGATCGGAAACACAATGCCCAGCACCGCGAGGATCGCCAATAACGGAATCCCAATCCCGAAAAAAACCAGCCCGACACTGATCGCGACGTAAATGAGGTGACTGATGATCCAATTCGTAATCCGCCGGCCATGAACATCGAGTTCCGGATAATCCGTTTTCATCACCTGCCACAACACGATCGGCAGCACGAACCCCGCAAACGGCGCGACGTAGCCAGCCAGTTGCGATAGATGCAAACCAATCCGCCACAACCGCGCCGTCTCGGCACTTGATCCCGATGAACTCGCAAACGACGGACCATCCAGCAACTTGGCTTTCGCCTGTGCGAACTCTTCATCTGTGAGCGTTCCCGAAGCGTGCAGTCTTTGCAGCCGCTCAAGTTCGTCAGACATGCTCATCGACTACTCCCACACTAACCCGACCCGCGAGTGAGGGCTCAATCCTTAAACCAATCCTGCGGCACTTCCAACGACCAAACCTCATTGCTCAGCGGAGTCGCATGTCCGCCCGCCAACCAGATTTTGTCTCGCCACACATACCCCGAATGCTCGTGCCGCTCTTTCCAAATCACGTCCGATTTGAGCTGCGTCCAATCTTTGCCATCTTTCGAATACCACACATCGCCCCAGTTCTTTGACGGGTTGTTCGACCATCCGCCGAACACCCACATCCGGTCGCGATAAACCACCGAAGAAAACCACAATCGCGGCGACCAAGCCGCGTGCTCAGTCACCTGAGTCCAATGTTCGCCGTCTTCCGACGACCACACGTCGTTGACGCCGTGATACTTCGGCACATAGTTGCCGCCGCCGAAAACATACATCTTCCCGCCCAACACCGCCGCCTGATGATACGCTCGCGGCGACCAGCCGGCGTTCGCTGTGTGTTGCGTCCATTCCTTGCCGTCGGCCGATGACCACACGTCGTTCTTGAGACTCGCCTCGTCACCGAAGTAATAATTTTCCGTCCCGCCAAGAACCCACATGCGGCCTTTGAATTCGACCATCGCCGCCGCAATCCGCGGAGTCCATCCAGCTTTGCCCGTCGCCTGCTCCCACTTCGCACCGTCCGTTGTCCACCAGACTTCGTTGCTCGCCGAGTGCCCCGGCAGACGCCCGTTGTACCAACCACCCAACATCCACATCTTGTCCTGAAACGTCAGCGACATCGGCAAATCGCTGTGCTTCCAAGGAGCTTCCGACGTCACCAGCTTCCAAGCTGCCCCGTCGGCCGAACTCCACACATCGCGCGGCGGAGCCTGAAACGATTCAAACCACCCACCGAAAATCCACAACTGATCCCGAAAGACCACTTCTCCCTGCGAGTCGCGTGGACGCCACCCAGCGTTGTCCGTCACTCGTATCCAGTTGGGAGCTTTTTCGTCGGCCCGAACGGCGAGACCTCTGTTGATCGTCAAAAAAATAACCGCCACCGAAACAAAAAAACGAATGCTCATCGGCATGAAATCCTCACAAAAATAGTTCGGCCAGAATCACTTCGAACGTCGGACGAGCAGGCTACCGTCCGTCATTCAAAAGTTCACGCAACCGGCTGTGGTTGTGATTCGTCTTCACCCAGATGAGCTTCTGGTCCGTGTGCCGGTGGTTCGTGTTCGTGATATTCTTCGGGGATTAGGCGAACCACCGGCACACGGATGCGAAATACTGAGCGGTTTGCGTTCGATGCGACGTTTCTGCTCTACTCCGCGCAAAACCCCAAACACGACCCGTTCATGAGCCAACCCAATTCCGCATCACAGTCGAGTGCCATCGAGCACGAGTTCGGCGTGCCGATCCCCGGTGCGATTCGGCCACCGGCCGAATGGGCCAAGACCGCGCTCAAGAAAATCCCACTCGGTGAACTCCACTTCCCCACGCTCTTCGGCCGCACCGCCCCGATCGTGATCGACATCGGTTGCGGCAACGGCCGATCAACGCTCGCCAGTGCGATCGCCAAGCCCGGCCACGATCACCTCGGCATCGACATCTTGCCCGTCGTAATCCGCTATGCCACGCGACGAGCCAATCAGCGCGGTCTAACCAACATCCGCTTCGCCGTCATCGGCGGTCGAGAACTCCTGGCCGAACACATCGCCGCCGAATCCGTCCGCGAAATCCACATCTATCATCCGCAACCGTTTTATGATCCAGCTCAAGTCAGCCGCCGTCTGATCACTCCCGAATTCCTGCGACTCGCGCATCGTTCGCTTGCCCCGCACGGACAGCTCTTCTTGCAAACTGACAACCCCGGCTATTGGGTCTACATGAAGTCGGTCGTCCCGTGCTTCTTCGACCTGCATGAACTCACCGGACCTTGGCCCGACGCACCTCGCGGCCGCACTCGCCGAGAAATCATCGCCCGCCGCCACCACCTGCCGATCTTTCGCGGGCAAGCTACACGCCGCGACGACATCAGCCCGGAAGAGGCCCAGCGACTCGCCGAATCGCTTCCGCCACCAACCTTCAATGCCGATCGACGCTTGAGACAGCTCGATCGAATCGAGTCACAAAGCTGAACCGGAACGCATCACAAGCGACCGCCGCTCGACCGGTTCGCTCACAAACAACTCCAACGGCCTCGATCATCCTTTGCCATGAGAAATCGTGAAGAACCAAAGCTGACATGGTTCACCGAGTTATCGCTGCCCGCTGTTCGAATTCAGCCGGCCTGTTCCAACTCAAACTCTGCGATTGCCGCGTTTTCTTTCCGGCCGAGGAAATACATCCCAACTCCCACGCCGCCGCCGAGGCTGAACATCATCCCCATCATGAAGAGGATCGAATACATGTAAGCTCGAGGCAACAGCGCATCCTGCTCGTTCGCAATCTTACACATCGGGCATGCCTGAGCCGGATGTTCAGCCAAGTCCGTTAGTCCAACGCCGAAGACCAATCCCAGCATCAAAACAACTCGTCGCATTTGATTGCTCGCTCGTGTTTCTCTCATTTTCCACCCAACCATTTTTACCTCCCACACTCGTCGAGCAGTTTACGCCGTCGGCCAGTGATACGCCAAGAAGTAGATCACCACTCCCGTGATCGACACGTACAACCAAATCGGAAACGCCACCTTTGCGATCTTCCGATGCCGAGACCAATCCGCTGGCTGCCCCGACCTTTCCGCCCCATCCGCCTTCAACCCCAGCCAAATCGCCGCTCCTGCCAGGAGCGGCACAAAGGCCGCCAGCACCACATGCGTGATCAAGATCGAAAAGTACACCGGACGAATGAACCCAACTCCCTCAAATTTCTTCGACCCGCTTCCCGTGTAATGATGCAACGCTGCGTGATAGACGAGGTAACACGCCAAAAACACGATCGACACTCCGAACGCCGTCAGCATCGTTTGCTTGTGAGCCGCTCGCTCTCCGCGCCGAATCCATTGCCATCCGCGCACCAACAGCAACGTCGCCAGTCCATTCAGCGTTGCGTTCACCGCCGGCAACAACATCACCCAATCCGGAACCTGCATCAATCCTTCCTTCTATGTAGCTCTGTTGCTCCGCAACTGAGATTCCTCATTCGTTCTCAATTCAATTCAAACCAACCTTCGGGAATTCAACGACTCGGGGGAGCGACTCGCGTTCCAAACGGCCCTATTTCTTCAACCGCTTCTTCAGCTCCCGTCTCAGAGAATCAAATTCCGCCTCGTCTGTCGAAAGCCACTTCCCTTGCACGACTCCCTTTTCATCCACCAGCAGCACGTTGTTCGTGTGAATGAACTCAAACCCCGGAGCACGCGATTTCCCTTGAGCCTCCATCACCGGCATCAAAAAACTACTGTTGATCAACGGATAGATTTTGTCTTTCGCCCCGGAGGGATCGGTCAGAAACAGCCAGCGTTCCTGATCCGCCATGAAACCGGCAGCGTATTTCGTCAGCACCTCCGGCTGATCGCGTTCGGGGTCTACCGTGATAGTGACCAATCGCAGATCCGTGTCGTCGGTCAAAAATTCCTCTTGCAACTTGCGGAACGCCGACGTCACCCGAAAACACGGCCCCGCACAATTCGTAAAAATAAAACTCACGACCCATGGATGCCCTAGCAGATCGGCCTTGCGAACAGACCTGCCACACCGCTCAGTCAACTCAAAGTCGGCAATGCCATCCGCCGGCCATTTGAGTTCAATCTTCACGATCTTTGGCCGACCGTTGTCCTCGTCCTCGTCCTCGGAATCCGTGGCGGTCGCGAACGGCTTCGAGTCGCCTACTTTTTCCTTTGAAGTGGAACCGTCACCGCGTCGGCCGAACCAAACCAAGGCCAAGATCAACCCACAGCACGCAACGCCGTTCACCAACAACATAGTGCGCAACAACCCGCCCGATCCGGCCTCGCACTTCGCACTGATCGGCTCGACCGGGCAATTCAATGTCGAGTCGCCTTCCGCATTCAAACCACTATCGGACATTGATCACGCTCCTGTGATGGGTCAACAATACCGCGACACTCACTGTCAACAAACAGAACACACATGTCGCCGCCACACAAATTAGCAGGCTTGGCAGCGAACTGCTCGCCGCCGCGTCAGCCACCAGCGGAGACATCAGTCGACGCAACCCTGCCACGCCGTAAGTCAGCGGGTTCAACCGCATCACCCACGACAGCCAACCCGACTCCGGCACCGGAAAGAACGATCCCGACAACAGCCACATCGGCATCAAAAACACACTCATCAACGCGTGGAACTCCTGAGTCGAATCGAGCGACCAAGCCATCGAATATCCCAGTGCGGTCAGCGTGAACGCCAACAGCCCGACAAACGCGATCATCGCCAGCCAACCTCCCACCGACAACTGCCAACCCAAACTCGGAGCCAACCCCACAAAGTGCAACAGCGGCCCGATGACCACAAACAACGTCGCTTGAATCAACGCCAACAACGTTCCACCAGTCAGCTTCCCAAACACCAACGCCGACCTCGGCACCGGAGCCACCAGCACTCCCTGCAAAAACCCTTCTCGCCGATCCTCAATGATCGAGATCGTCGAAAAGATCGCCGTGAACAACACGATCATCACGGTCACTCCAGGAAAGAAATACTCCTGATAAGTCATACCGGTCGGTGCCCAATCCGGAGCCTGAAACGATCCGCGTAGTCCCGCACCAAACAGAACCCAAAAAATGATCGGCTGGCCCAACGCCCCGACCACGCGAGTCCGCTGCCGAAAAAACCGCAGCAACTCACGCCAAGTCAGCGTCCAGATCGGCAGCCAGAACGCTCCCCTGTTTCTCGAAATAGTCATTGATGTTGTTGCTTCAACCATGTTTAACGAAGAGCGGGTAACTGAGAATGAGTAAATGAGAACTGGACGAGAGGCTTCTCATTCTCAGTTACTCATTCTCGTCCCAAAACCGATGCCCTGTCTTCGCAATAAAAACATCTTCCAGCGACGGCTTTCCCAGCGACACCGACGTGATTTCGCTCGTAAACGCTTCGACCAATTCCCGGAGAAGTTCGTGCCCGCGACTCTGCTCAATCCTCAACGCCGCTCCAAACCTCTTCGGCTGCACACCAAATCGCGAAGCAATCTTCGACGACAACTCGACCGGATTCTCACTCGCAATCGTCAGACAATCGCCGCCGATCTCGGCCCGCAGTTCCGCCGGAGTCCCGAGCGCAACCAATCGCCCGTGATCGAGCAACCCCAGACGATCGCACTTCTCCGCCTCGTCCATCAAATGCGTGGTGACCACAACTGTCACGCCGCTCTCATTCCGAATCTGCTGTAAGTATCGCCACAGGTCGTGCCGCGCACCCGGATCAAGCCCCGAGCTTGGCTCGTCGAGCAGCAACAACTCCGGATCGTGCAACATCCCTTTGGCAATCTCCGCCCGTCGCTGTAATCCGCCGGATAATGAACTGACCAGCGCGTCGCGCCGATCGGTCAGCCCCAGCCGAGCCAACCGCTCGTCAATCCGATCCGCCAACTTGCGCCCGCTCAGTCCATACAGATGCCCTTGATGGACGAGGTTCTCACGCACGGTCAACCGCCGATCGAGACTCGGTGCCTGAAACGTCACCCCAATCCTCCGTCGAATCGCCGACGAGTCCGCCGCCATATCAATTCCAAGAACACTGACTCGCCCCGACTGAACCGGGAGCAACGTCGAAAGAACGCGAAACAGTGTCGTCTTTCCGCCCCCGTTCGGACCAAGCAGCCCGAAAATCTCCCTGTTCGGAATTTGAAACGACATTCCATCCAGCGCTCTTCGCTCGCCGTAAACATGCGACAAATTCTGGACGTCAATTGCGGTCATTGAAAAATCAAGGGCTGCTGAGCGACGCTCGCTCAACAGCCCATCCGTGATTGTGTTGCTTGTCACAAGATCGCAAATCAATGCGCCGCGTCGGTCGAGTGTTCTTTCATGCGAGCTTCATGTTCGTCGAAGTCGTCAAGCTGCGGAACTTCTTGAGTGTAGTAGTGCTCGGCCACGTCGGGGGTCAGAGCCAACGGCAGCCCCAGCGCCAGAATCGTTGTCGGCGCGAGCAGCACGTACTTCCAAGCTCGTTCAAACTTCAGGTGCATGAAAAACGCC
>JANMIF010000378.1:0-2197 GCA_031375695.1 Planctomyces sp. | reverse complement strand
TGGTCTCGGCGCGAAACGGTGGCCGGCCGGTACACATCGCGTACATCACGCTGCCCAGACTAAACAGATCGCTGCGAGCATCGACCGCGTCACCGCGAGCCTGCTCCGGCGACATGTACTGCGGAGTCCCCAGATGATGCCCGGTGCGCGTGAGGCTCGCATCGTCGCTGGCACGAGCCAATCCGAAATCGGTGAGCAGCGATCGTTCGACTCCTTTTTCCAACAGCACGTTGGCCGGTTTGACATCGCGATGCACCAGCCCCTGAGCGTGAGCCGCCGCCAACCCCGAAGCGGTCTGCATCCCGATCCGCAAGATCTCGCAAACGTCGAGCGCTCCTTCGCGATCGAGCCGACTCTGCAACGATTCGCCGGGAACATAGGGCATCACCAGAAAGGGAACGTCCCCGTCGGTCTCGACGTTGTGAATCGCGACAACATGCTCATGCACGACCGCCGCCGCCGCTCGTGCTTCCCGCGCGAATCGCCTGCGAGCCGCACCGCTCCCCGCGAGATACGGGCTCAACAACTTCACCGCCACGGGACGGTTCAATTCCGAATCGAACGCCTTGAAGACAACCCCCATGCCGCCGGCACCAATCAGCCGCTCCACCTCATAGCGACCAATGCGTCCCAACATCTCCGGATGCGACGGAGGCGACAACAACTGCCGAGCCATCGCCTCGGTCCAAGCCGTCGGCCCTCGTTGCCAGCGCCCGCGACTCCGTTCGGGATCGAACAGCGTGCCGAGGTTTTCTGAGTCAGAACGTGAGCCGGACTCCTCGCCTCCGAGCAGCATCGCTTGAGCTTCATGCCACTCATCGTCCTCGGCCGCGAGTTCGCCAATCCGCTGTTGGCAATGCGGGCACGAATCGACGTGACGAGCCGCATCACGGAAGTCGCCGCTCTGTTCGTCCTCGCGCAACAGCAACCGCAGACTGTCGTCACTGCAAAGTGAGTTGGTTTTCATTCGACAGCCTCAAAATGCTTCACGAGTTCCTTCAACCGAGTCATTACGCGACTGCGTCCGATGTAAACATTGCCGACACTGATCCCCAATCGTTCGGCCACTTCCGTGATCGGGAGATTCTCCATTTGAGTAAGCCAAAACGCCTGCCAAGTCGTGTCGGCCACCGCGTCTCGCACTTGCTCAGCCGCCCAGCGAAAGACTTCGCGTCGGTATTCGAGGTCAAACTCACTCGACAGTTGAGATTCGGGTGCCGGAACTTCGGCCAACAACTGAGCGACCTCGTCCCCGCCGGCCCCGATCGATCCCTGACGACGTCGAGTCAGAAAATTCACTGCCGCATTGCGAGCAATCCGCAACAACCAAGCTCGAAACTTTCCACGATCCGGCCGCTCCAACCATTCGGCCACCGACCGAGCAATCACTGCGAAAACATTCTGAACGAGATCCTCCGCATCGGCAGCTTGTAGTCCCTGCCGCAACGCCAACCGAAACACCAACGGCCCGTAAATCGCCACCAGTTCATCCCACGCCGCCGCATCCGCCGCGGCGGGTAGACGCAGAATCAAACTGGCTCGCGTGTCTGGAGGACTGGGAATCATCGGTTCCTCAATCTGCTTCATTTGTGGGGCGTGAGAACCGGCGCGATGAGCGGAGCTTCAGCGGCGGCAGGATTCGGTATCGGGTTCGCAAGCATGACACTCAAAAGCCCAACACCTCCCAACATCGCCACAAACAGCAAGCAAACCGTCACCATTGGAAACCGTACGGGAGGCGAATCGGCTGTCACTTTCTGCCCCGCCAGATTGGCTTCACATCCACAACGCTGGCAGACATAGCCCCCCGCCAGCCACTGACGACGAGTTTTCGTCAACGGCGATTGAAAGATTGGCAGCGCGTCACCGCATTCCGGACACGACATCGGTCGTCGTAGTAGCTGCCACGCCACGAAGATCATGAATGGCACGAAGGCGAAAAGGATGATGTCCATTGGATACTCCAGATTGTGCTCACCACAACGTTACGGACTTTGATGAAGTCAGCCAACTTTGAGGATTCGGACGGCGTCAACCCTGGTTCATACCTATTAGAGGCCAAGTGTCAGTAATCGGAGGTCAGTCCCGGCGTGGCGAACGCGGGACTGTCAGTAATCCAAGGTCAGCCAAGTGTCAGTGATCGGAGGTCATTATTCTTTGGGGATTCGTGTTTGATTTGTATTTGATTCTCAACCTT
>JANMIF010000535.1:0-12744 GCA_031375695.1 Planctomyces sp. | reverse complement strand
GTTTTGCCCACGATTCCGTCAAGCTTGCCATCGTCTGCAAACACGGTCCCAATTCCTCGTCGCCGGGCGGGCGGCTGAGTGCAATCCAAAACGCTTGCCGGATCTGTCGAGACGGATCGTTTCCGGCGTTAAGCAACAAGCGGCCAGCAAATTGTCGAGCTAACTCGCGGACGCCGGCATCATTCATCAAATGCAACGCTTGCGGAGCGACCAGTGACTCGGTTCGTTGCAGGCAGTTTGGATTCATCGCGGGGAGATCAAAAATCTCCAACAACGAAGCGGGGTGTTTGCGAAGTTGTTGCACGTAAACGCTGCGTCGCTTGCCGGAAAGAACCAATCCGTCCGGCCGAACCTGGACCGCATCCGGCGGTCCGAATCGCGTTTCATCGAGTTGTCCAGCGACCAGTAGCAGCGAGTCGCGCAGAAGTTCGGCTTCCATGCGTCGCATGGGCATGTGAGAAAGCAGTCGGTTGTCGGGATCTGGATGAAGTGCGGGAGAAGGGGAGTGGGGGAGAAGGGGTGAAGCATCTGCCGCGTTTCCCTCCCTCTCCTCTTCGCCCCTTCTTCTCCTCACGCTTGCCTGTCGGTAGGTGCTCGACGTCATCATCAGCCGATGCAGCGACTTCAAACTCCAGCCTTCGTGAACTAGCTCGCGCGCGAGCCAATCGAGCAGTTCGGGATGTGTCGGCTTGTTGCCGGTCTTGCCAAAGTTGCCGACGCTGCGAACCAGGCCCTGCCCGAAGTGATGTTTCCAAACTCGATTGACGAGGACTCGCGCGGTCAGCGGATGATCGGGTTGAGTCAACCAGCGAGCGAACG
Source organism: Planctomyces sp. (assembly GCA_031375695.1). Classification (GTDB taxonomy): domain Bacteria; phylum Planctomycetota; class Planctomycetia; order Planctomycetales; family Planctomycetaceae; genus SXKJ01. Next base: position 11,925 of record JANMIF010000535.1, on the reverse strand, counting down.
CCAATCGCCGGCCGGTTGATTTCGCATCCGGCCACGGTGGGGTGATCGCAAATGGCGTCTTACCGTCACACAACACAGCAGGCGGACCGGGCGAAACCGGTGCGCCGGAATTTTGATAATCGCCGCGTCGATAAACATAAGTCGGCGACGGATCACCTCGATCCCACAACGCGAACAGTCGCGTGTCGGGCTGACGTTTCGCTTCCAATTGTTTGATTTTCTGAGAACTCACCGCCGTTTGTGGACCGGCTTTGAGCACTTCGATATCGCGTTGAATTGCGGCGTTATGGACTTCGATCCGCTGGCGTTCGGCCGTCGTGACGTGCGGTAAATATCGCTCGCCAAAACTCTGGCTCAACGCGCCGCCGTAACCGATGAGCTGCGGCTTGAGCCAATCGTGTTCGTCATAGGCTCCTTTGAAGATCGCCACCAGCCGGTAATAGTCCCGTTGCGGGATCGGGTCGAACTTGTGGCTGTGACAGCGAGCACATTTGAAGGTCAGCCCCATAACGCCCGACGTCAGCACGTCCATCGAGTCGGCCATGACTTCCAAACGATCGGGCACAAACCCAGTCAAGTTGGCCCACGTCGGATCGGGAGCCATCCGCAGAAAACCGGTCGCGACGAGGTTGTCTTCGATCTCCTGAGTAATCTCCGTCGTGTGTTCGTAATCGGCGAGTTCATCCCCTGCGAGCTGTTCCAGCAAGAAGCGGTCATATGGTTTGTCTGCGTTGAACGAGCGGATGACGTAATCGCGATAGCGCCAAACATCCGGCCGAGCCAAGTGCTGCTCGCGTCGCCCTTCGCAGTCGGCGTAGCCCGCGACATCGAGCCAGTGCCGGCCCCAACGCTCGCCGTATCGTGGTGATGCCAACAAACGCTCTATCAGCTTTTCGTACGCACGCGGATCATCGTCCGCCAAGAAGGCTTCGGCTTCAGCCGGTTCCGGTGGAAGGCCAGTCAGATCAAAGGACGCTCGCCGCATCAACATCAGCCGGTCGGCCTCGGGAGACAGCGACAATTCGCGCTCGTCCAACTTTTGAATGACGAACGCATCAATCGGGTTTCGCACGCGAGCCGCGTGCGCCACAGTGGGCACGACCACTTCCTTCGGCATCTGAAACGACCAGAACTCGCGGTCTTCGGCACTGACCAGCGGATCGGTTACGGTCCCGGCGAGATCTGGTTCCTCCGCAACTTCCGGCGCACCGAGTTCAATCCACCGAGTCAGCTTGTCGATTTCCACCGCTTCCATCGGCTTGACCATCGCCTCAATCAGTCGTTTCCGAGGGGGCATTTCTTCGGCTCGAATCCGTTTCAAGATCAAACTGTCATTCGGTTTTCCTGGCACAATCGCCGGCCCCGATTTTCCGCCACGCAGGATGCTCGCGCGAGTTCGCAAATCAAGCCCCGCTTCCTGCTTTTGCCGACCATGACAGGCCGTACATCTCAGCAAGAAAATCGGGATGACGTCGTGTTGATTGACCTCGTTAGAGCGCTTTGCCGAATCCGACATCTTCGCCCCTTCCGCGATCCAGCGGCGAATCAATGCGACCTCCGCCGGCTTCAGCGACTCGTTTCCTTTCGGCGGCATCTCACCATCGCGAAGCACCTCGTACAGCCGACTCTCGTCCGGTTTGTCGGCGACTACGATCGGCCCCGACTCGCTGCCGCGAAGTAATTCCGCCGCCGTCGCGACGCTCAGTCCGGCGTTCGTCTTTTTCTCGCCATGACAGCGAGCACATTTCGTTTGAAGCAGCGGCAAGACCTGCGACTCAAAATGGACGGGCTTCGCGCGATCGTCAGCCTGCATTTCATCAGGGCGGAATGCAGCCAGCATCAGGACAGCGGGTAAAACGCGAGCGAATTGCATGGACTTATCGTAGCACAGGCGGCTCAACTGTGATGTCGTCGAACAAAACGAACAGGCGACCCGTTTATTCTACGTCACAGCCGCTTCAAAAACTCACTCGACTCGCGGAGCACTTCGGGGGCCATGTGGCTGTGACGACTCAACTCCACATTGACGCATCCGGTGTATCTAATCTCGCGCAGTGCGGTCATGACTGGTGGGAAGTCGATCTCGCCCTCGCCAAATCGAAGATGATCGTGAACTCCGCGACGCATGTCTTCGATGTGAACGTTTCGCAGCCGCGCGGACCAGCGACGCAAATGATCCGGGATCGAGCCGTCTTCAACGCACTGCATATGGCCGATGTCGATCGTCAGGCCGAATCGCTCCGACCCAACTTGATCGGCAAGTTGGCCATACTGCTCCAGCGTTTCGATCAACATGCCGGGTTCCGGCTCAAACGCCAACATCACGCCGGATCGCTCCGCCAAATCGGCTACTTCCCGGCAGCCGTCGATCAGCCACTGAGTCGCATCGCTCTCCGCGGCCGAAGATTGTTTCACGCCTGCCCAAAATGAAACAGCTTCGGAACCGAGTTCTCGGGCGATGTGGATGCCTCGCGCCAGAAAATCGATTCGCCGCGACCGCTCATCGGTTGTCGGAGAAATCAGTGTCGGCTCATGCTTATGTCGCGGATCGAGCAGAAACCGCGCACCGGTTTCGATCACCGAAGACAGATTCAGGCGGTCCAACAAACGCCGCATCTCGCGTAACTCGGACGCCAGGCCCGTCGAATACGGATTCAAACAGTGATGATCAATCGTGATCGCGACAGCCCGATAGCCGACCTCGGCTATCAACTCGATTCCGGATCGCCAATCGTGAAATGCCAGTCCGTTTGTGTTGTAACCCAACTTCATGGTCGCTGCCGTCCGGCTCTCCCTACAAGCACTGAACGACGATACAAGTGATGTTGTCTCGCGAGCCGCCCGTTTCGGCCGCTTGAATGATGGCTGCGGCAGCGGCGTTCAGGTCATCCATCTTGAGCAACGGAATCAGTTGGCCAAGGTTGTTCTTTACGCCGTCAGTCACGCCGTCGGAGCAGAGCATGAAACGGTCACCGGCTTGAGCTTCGAGGATTTTGGCCTCGGTCCCCGTCCCCCCCTCTTTTGTGCCGAGGTATCGGTACAGAACATTCTTGTAGCGATGTGTCTTGGCCTCTTCAGCCGTGATCGTACCGGCCTGGAGCAGTGCTTGAGTCAGCGAATGATCGATCGTCAGTTGTTCGAGCTTGTCGCCTCGCAGTCGATATACGCGGCTGTCACCGACTCCGCCGACATACAGCTTGTTGCCGACATTCAGCATAAACGCCAGCGTTGTCCCCATGTTGTTGTATTCGATGTCGAGACTGCTGAGGGCCATGATCTCGCCGTTAGCGAAGGCCACTGCATCATCGATTCGCTTGACCACGTCGTTTGGCAAACCCTTCTCGAAGTCGATTGTCTGCTCAATTCGCCTCGGCATCAGATCGACGGCCAGGGCGCTCGCTTTTTCGCCGGCGCTCTGTCCTCCCATGCCATCGGCCACGACGAAATACCGGCCACGCGGGTCCACAACGAATGAGTCTTCGTTGTTCTCCCGAAAATTCCCTTTGATACTTAAACATCCCCAACGGACTTGAACCATTGTTACAACCAGTCTTGCATCAACGCCCGAAGCTTAGATTCCACCGTACAACGTCTTCACCAAATCCTGCGTGCCGAGCGTGCTCGCACTGACAAAGTATTCGCCCGCCTCAAATCCCGCGCTCGCCCCAAAAAAACGATTCTGACTTTCGATCAACTGAAACACGGTCTCTTTGGCGGGCGGAAACTGAGTTGCATACGCTCGGATCGACGCCAGTTTTATTCCCAACGTCTCGGATATGTCCACGACAAACCCTCCTGATCCCGAATTGGCCCAATCGCCGACCGGCAATTGCCTCAGGCCCAGCGGATACCACGCCTGTTTCTTGATGAGGTGCGGAGGCCAACCGGCGAAGAATTCGTCCCACTTGCTGAGCCTTGCGTAAAACACGGCGGCGTCCGTGATCTGCGTCGCCTGCCAATGATCGGGCGAGGCGAGCGGCGTCTTGCCGAGGATGCCCAGCACAACGCTCGGCCGATATTTCCGAAACACGGTTGCCAGTGCGATCCGGCTCTCAAACGAATCGAACAACCGGCGATTGGGCAGTGTCAGCGTTTCGCGAAGGTGAACGCCAAGAATTTTCGACGCCTCAGCCGCTTCGGCCAATCGGACTTCCGGGCCGGGACTGCCGGGCGTCGGTTCGCCATCGGTGAGGTCCACGATCCCGACGCGATAACCTTGTTGGACGAGCCGAGCCAGAGTCCCACCGCACGCAATCTCGACATCATCGGGATGCGCCCCGACTGCGATGACATCGAGCGGTTCGGGAAATTCGAGCGGCATGGAATTCGGCGGAGGTTGAATCGTGTGGGACGACCGATGAAGAGGTCGGTCATCGTGGGAGCGGCCCATCGCAATGTCAATAGCCTCAACGTAGCGGTCTCGCTCCGAGAGGCGGCGAGGCTTACGAAAACTGGCACTACGGCTTACAAGTTTCGGCACGCGGGCTAAGCCCGCCGTGGAATCAGATCACTCACAACGTGAAGGAGACAGCATGAGTCGGATGAGTTGGTGCGCACTTGCAGTGTTGGCGAGTTTATTGGCATCGAGCGGCTCGGCACTGGCCGACGTGAAGTTGCCGAAGGTGCTCGCGAGTAACATGGTTTTGCAGCAGAAGCAGGCGATCACGATTTGGGGAACGGCCGATGCAGGCGAAGAAGTGACCGTCTCGATTGGCGACAACAAGTCAACCGCGAAGGCAGGCGACGACGGCAAGTGGTCGATCAAGCTGAAGGAAATGTCAGCGGGCGGTCCGCACGAAGTCGTCATCAAAGGCAAGAACGAAATCAAGCTGACCAACGTCCTGATTGGCGAAGTGTGGGTCGCGTCGGGGCAGTCGAATATGGAGTGGTCGGTCGCGGCGTCGCTCAATCCTCAAGAAGAGATCGCGGCGGCAAAGTATCCGAACATCCGACTGTTTCACGTCCGCAAGACGCCAGCCATCACGCCGCAGGAAGTGATCCTCGATCGCGATTGGTCAGAATGCGCGCCGGAGACGATCCCGAACTTCTCGGCGGTGGCTTACTTTTTCGGCCGGCATTTGCACAAAGAGTTGAACGTGCCGATCGGACTGATCAACACATCGTGGGGTGGCACGGCCATCGAACCGTGGACGCCGATCGCAGGCTTCGATTCAGTCGAATCGCTGAAGCCGATCGCCGAACAAGTGAAAGCTTTGCAAGCCAAGCCGGGGGACGCGAAGGCGGGACCGGGTGGACCGTCGCATCTTTACAACGGCATGGTTCACCACCTGGTACCGTTCGGAATTCGCGGAGCCATCTGGTATCAAGGCGAATCGAATCGTGGCCAGGGCGTGGCTTACGAACAACGAATGCACGCGCTCATCAACGGCTGGCGAAGCGTTTGGGGACAGGGAGACTTTCCGTTTTTGTACGTGCAACTGGCTCCGTACCGATACGGGCCGAACGATCCGCAGTTTCTGTTGCCGCAGATTTGGGAAGCTCAAACCAAAGTGCTGGCTATGAAGAACACCGGAATGGCGGTCACGACCGACATCACGAACCTTGGCGACATTCACCCGAAGAACAAACAAGACGTCGGCAAGCGACTGGCGTTGTGGGCGTTGGCCAAGAGTTACGGCAAGTCCGATCTCGTTTACTCTGGCCCGCTGTACAAGTCGATGAAAGCCGAAGGGAACAAAGTCCGCATCGAGTTTGAGCATGTTGGCGGCGGCTTGAAGTCTCGCGACGACAAACCGTTGTCGTGGTTCACGATCGCCGGCAAAGAAGGTGACTTCGTCGAAGCCACGGCGACGATCGACGGCAACAGTGTCGTTGTCAGCAGCGACAAAGTCGCCGAACCGGCCGCCGTTCGCTTCGGCTGGGATCAACTCGCCGAACCGAACTTGATGAACGCGGCAGGGTTGCCAGCCGGGCCATTCAGAACGTCGCGGTAAGTCACCCAAAACTAACCCGAAGCGTGAGCGAGGGCGGGCGTTCAGAGAGACTTACAATCAGCGCCACTCGGAGCGTCCGCCCTCGCTCATGCTCTCACGCTTCGGGTTACTTACTTGCGGACAGCAGTCATGGCGCGGGTCAAATCCAACTCGCTCGATCTGCGACTTCAGCGGCTGGCTGAATTGGCGAATGCTGCTGATTCCGAGTCGCTGCGCGTCGAGTTACGCCAGTTGTTGCACGACGCATCGAATCTGATCGTCGCCAAGGCCGCCGAGATCATTGGTGAAAAGGAGTTATCCGATTTCACCAATGATCTGCTGGCCGCTTGGAAACCGTTCATCGACGAACCGGAGCGGGATCGTGGCTGCGTCGCGAAGACCGCAATTCTCGATGCGCTGGCGCGGCTCGGTTTTTACGATCTCGATTCTTGTCTGATCGGCATGAAGTACGAACAGCATGATCCCGGATATCCGTCTTTCGATTCCGGGGTCAACGTGCGCGGCGGCTGCGCCGCTATCCTGGCTCGATCGTGACGCGTCGGCATGAACGAAAAGCTGATCGCGATAACGGAGTTGCTCGCCGATGCCGAACGATCCGCGCGAGTTCATGCGGTCCATGCATTGGCCGATGTCGGGCATGAATCGGTTGTGCCGCTGTTGCGAGTCAAAGTTCAATGCGGCGACCGCGAACCAGAAGTCACGGGAGCCTGCTTCTCCGCACTGCTTCGACTGGCCGCCGATGGATCGGTCCCGTTCGTGGCTCGATTTCTGAATAGTACCAACGAAAAAATTGCCTTCTAAGCCGCCGCCGCGCTCGGCGAAAGCGGACACCCCGAAGCCGCGCAACGCCTGATCACCGCTTGGAAACGAGCCATCAGCCGCGAAGATCAAGAAACGCTGCTCGTCACACTCGGACTGTCGCGACACGCGGGCGCCGTCGATTTCCTGATCTCGTTGCTCAACCCCGTCGCCCACAACTCCGAACCCGCAGTGCAAGCGCTCTCCCCCGCACCGCTTTTTCCCAGACACCCGCGACCGCGTCGAAGCATCTGTGAAAGCGACGAAAAGCAAGCGGTTGCAGGCGATGTTCAGCGAACTCTTCGGGACAAGTCCGTCAGGACTGTGATTCGTCCAAACGATCCGGGGCGGATTACCCCGGCAGCAAGTCTTTCACGACGTCTCGTTCCGACTTCAGTTCGTTGACGCTGAGGTTGATCTTTTCGCGAGCGAACTCGTTGTGCTCTTGTCCGGGGATGATTTTCCAGGTGGTGCCGTTGCTGGTCAGCGGGAAGCCGACGATCAGGTCGGAGTCGATGCCGTAATCTCCTTTGCTGCAAATGGCGGCCGAAAAGCTATCTCCCACTTCGGTCGGGCGGACGACACTCTTCACGCTGTCGAGCGCTGCGTTCGCCGCCGACGCCGCCGACGAGGCACCGCGAGCTTTGATCACGGCGGCTCCGCGCTTTTGAACCGTGTCGATGAACGTCGTCTTCAGCCACGCCTCGTCGGAAATGACTTTCGTGGCCGGCTGGCCGTTGATCCGAGCGTGATAAAAGTCCGGGAACTGCGTGGCCGAGTGATTGCCCCAAATGTTGCAGCCTTTGACTTGGCCGACGGGCACGCCAGCTTTCATTGCCAACTGGCTGTGAGCGCGGTTTTGATCCAGCCGAGTCATCGCGTACCAGCGTTCTCGCGGAACCTTCGGAGCATTCATCATGGCGATCAGGCAATTCGTATTGCACGGATTACCGACCACAAGCACTCGCACATCTTTGGCCGCCGCGTTTTGAATCGCTTGGCCGGTCTTCGTGAAGATCGGGCCGTTGATGCGGATCAGGTCAGAGCGTTCCATCCCCTCTTTGCGCGGAATGCTGCCGACGCACAGCACCCAATTGCAGTCGCGGAAACCATCTTCGAGATGATCGCTATCCGCCTTGACGACTCCGGCCAGCGTTGAGAACGCACAGTCATCCAGTTCCATTTGCACACCAGTCAGAGCCGGCATGACGGGGGGAACTTCGACCAGATGCAGAATCACCGGTTGGTTCGGCCCAAAAATTTCTCCCGAAGCGATGCGGAAAATCATCGCATACCCAATCTGGCCTGCGGCACCGGTTACAGCGACACGAATCGGAGCGGTCATGGTTCAATCATCCTCTTGGTTATAAATTGGACGTTCCCTTGCAACGCGCGAACTTCTAGCGGGTTCTTGAAAGGCCATCAACCATGTTGGAAACAGATCGTCAGTCTCAGCCGTCACTTGCTTTTTCGACGCTCGGCTGTCCGGATTGGACATTCAATGAAATCGTGGCGCGAGGTGTCGAGTACGGTTACGACGGTGTCGAGATTCGGCTAATTGAACGCGAAACCGACTTGCTCAAGCGACCTGAATTCCGCTTGCCGCAGCTTGCCGAACGAAAGCGGCAACTGGCCGATGCGGGATTTCGAGTGTGTGGCTTGTCGTCGTCTGTCCGCTTTGAAGAAACAGACAAGGCCACGCGAAATGCCCAACTCGCGATAGGCCGAGCGTACGGTGATCTTGCTCGTGAGTTGGGTGCTAAGTTCGTGCGTGTCTTCGGCGACGTCATTAGGCCGAACGAACCGGAAGCACCGCAACTTGAGTGGATCGCCTCTGGCTTGCAGCAACTCGGCGAATACGCGGCCACAATCGGCATCGATGTTTTGATTGAGACTCATGGCGATTTTTGCCGCAGCGACAAGCTGGCGGCACTGATGAATCATGTGACCTGTCCAGCTGTCGGAGTTCTGTGGGACACGCATCACCCCTGGCGGTTTCACGGCGAGTCGATTGCCGACACTTGGGCTGCGCTGAAGAAGTGGACTCGGCACACGCATTGGAAAGATTCCGTCACGCGGCCAACGTCGAATGAGCCGATTACCGCAGAAGCCGCTGCCGCCGCGAAGCTGGCCCTCGCGACGAACACTGGTCATCAACATGCCGACTACGCCCTGTTCGGCGGCGGTGAGTTTCCTGCTCGCGAGTGCTTAACTCGCTTGTTGGCCGACAACTATTCCGGCTGGTTCAGCCTGGAATGGGAAAAGATGTGGCACCCGCAAATCGAAGCCCCCGAAGTTGCCCTCCGCCTCTTCGCTCTGAAGTTTCGAGAGTTGTGGCAGACGAATTGATGCAACCCCGCGATCTTCCGATCACACTCGTTTTTCATCTGATGAATGTTGTTTGGCTCGGAAAGATCGGCTTAGAATGCCGATCACATTTGTTGAAGAGGTGCAGGCGATGCTCAACGTTTTTGGTTCACAACGGTCCAGATGCTGCGACGGCAGCAGTCGCCGCGATTTCCTCAAGGTCGGTGCGCTGGGTGCGACGGGGCTGATGCTGCCCGATCTGCTGCGAGCGCGAGCGGCGATGGCCAAGAGCGGCGAGAGTCTCAAGGACACGACCGTCATTTGGCTCTTTCTTTCCGGTGGTCCTACTCAATTCGAGACGTTCGATCCAAAACCGGACAACCCGCTTCCCTATCGCAGCACCGTCGGAACGCTCAAGACGAACGTACCGGGAACCCTTATCGGTGGACTCTTCCCCAATCTGGCGCAACTGGCGGACAAGTATTCGATCATTCGTTCGTTCGCTCACTCGGCGGCGGACCACAAGGCCGCGACGCACTGGCTCTCGACCGGACACGATCATCCGCCAGCAGGTAACGGTGCTCCCCCCATTCAGCCGAGCATCGGTTCGATTCTGTCTCGCTATCGCGGCCCGAATCATCCCGCGAGCGGCATGCCGACCTATGTCGGCCTGGATCATCTTTACGCCGAAGGCCCGGCATGGTTGGGAGCCGCTCACGCTCCATTCGACGCCCGTGGGAATTCGCTGGCCAACATGATGCCGCGGCTCACGCTGGATCGGTTGCAGGACCGGAACTACCTGCTCAAGACGTTCGATCAGATGGATCGAGCCATCGACCAAAGCGGCATGATGAATGCCATGTCCGAGTACGAAGGCCGCGCGATCGAACTCATCCGAGGCAAGGCGCGCGAGGCGTTTGATCTGTCGAAAGAAGACCCGAAGCTGCGCGAGCGGTACGGCAAAGGAGCCAAGAAGCTCGGCGAGAATTTGCTGCTGGCACGGCGTCTCGCCGAGGCGAACGCCGGGATGATCACCGTCTGGTACGGCGGCTGGGATTCACACGGCACCAATCCTTCAGTCATGCACGGCACCATCGAAGAAGAGATGCAGAAGCTGGCTCCAGAGTTCGATCACGCCGTCTCCGTCTTTTTGGAAGACCTGTACGCTCGCGGTCTGGACCAGAAAGTTCTGCTGGCCATTGTGGGCGAGTTCGGCCGATCGCCACACATCAACAAAGACGGCGGCCGCGAACACTGGCCGCAGCTCGGCAATCAAGTCCTGGCCGGCGGTGGAATGAAGATGGGACAACTCATCGGCGAATCGACAGCCAAAGGAGACGTTCCACTCTCCAGTCCTGTTTCGCCAAACGATCTGCTCGCCACGCTCTTCCAGTTCCTCGGCGTGCCACTCGACTTGCAGTACACCAACCAAGCCGGGCGTCCGACCAACATGCTCGACACCGGCAAACCGATCGCCGAGTTGTTCTGAGCAAACAGCACGCTGGCCATGGTGAACGTGCCCGATGTCCGCGTGATTCGCCGCTTCATCGCCTCGCCGGGTGATTTGCGGTGTAGCGGTCGGCGTTCCAACAGGTGCTGGAGGAACTCAACGCCGGCTTCGGCGACGCGCTGGACATCCAGTTCGAGCCGCTCGGCTGGGAGGACACGTTGGCCTCGACGGGGCGGCGGTCGCAGGAGGTGATCAATCTGGATTCCGTCTGTAGCCGAAATCGTGAGATTTCGGTGGTCTGTCGCGCGATTTCCGAAGTCTCACGACTTCGGCTACAGGAAGAAGAGTTTCACCGCGCGTTGGCCCGTTGGCAGAAGAAGCGGCGGGGGAAACCGCGGGCCCCGGAGATCTTCGTCTTCTTCAAGCACATTGATTCGGCGTCGCTGGCCGACGCCGGCCCGCAGCTTCAGAAGGTGCTCGACTTCCGCAAGTCGCTCGAAGAGTCGCGGCAGGTGCTGTCTCACGGGTTCGCGAATGCGGCCGAGTTCAAAGCGGAGCTGGACCGTCACCTGCGAGCGTTCGCCAAGGGAGAGTTGTCGCCGGCCAACGCACCGCGCGACAAGGTGCTCTTGCCGCTCGCGGTCATCGCCGAGGTGCAGAAGGAGAAGGCCGAGAAGGAGCAAGCCTTGGCCCGCGCCGAGCGTGAGCATCAGGTGGCCGAGGCGGCGGTCACTCGTGCGGAGACCTTCGCACTGGAATTCGCCGAGCGAGATTCGAAGTCGGTGGAAAAAGGCCGCAGTGAAGTTGTGACTTGCACCACCACGATCGCAGACTCAAATATGTCTTGCAACAAATTCCATTCGCACGGTTGCCCCAACATCTCGTGAAGGAGACGAGCCATGATGAGAGTCAGCCAGGTCGCAGAACGCCTGAATTGCTCAATTGCGACGGTCTACCATCTCGTTGAATCTAAGCGACTTGCGCATTACCGCTGTCCCGGGGTTCGGGTCAGTGAAGAACAACTCGCCGAGTATCTCGAGTCCTGTCGCATTGGAACTACTCAGCCTACACCCCAAAGACGCCAACCATTGCAATTGAAACATATTCGCCTCTCATGAGGCCACATTCATCCACATGAGTAAGCCGCGAGTTTCTCCGGAAGACTTGGACGGTGGCAGCCGTCCGAGGAGCGATCCGCTACTGAACTTGGGAGAAGCCCGCATCATCTGGTTGAGCAACTGCCGCCGGCGATTGATAGGCCAAGTGTCAGTCAAAGGTAGTCACCCGCGGCGTTGCGTGGTGACAAAGTGTCAGTCAAAGGTAGTCACTGTTTGCGGTGTTTGTTGGGTGGCTTGTAGTCGATGGTTTTGATCTTGGGGTGGTCATGTGGTTCACGTCGTCTGAGCTTGAAGCAAG